>JAFOFP010000168.1 GCA_017387285.1 Lachnospiraceae bacterium | reverse complement strand
GAAAAATCTTCACTTTTATTTTTTATCGTTCTTTCCTCATCTGCTCAAAAAAATCACTCAATATGGATGAACACTCCTCACCCAAAACTCCTGACGTGATCTCTACCTGATGATTGAATCCCTTTTCCTGCAGAAGATTGATGATACTTCCGGCACAGCCGGATTTGTCGCTCATGGATCCGATGACGCACCGTCCCAAACGACTCTGAACCATAGCTCCTGCACACATCGGACATGGTTCCAGCGTCACATAGAGGGTGCAATCGGAAAGCCTCCAGTCATGGATCTTTTTGCAGGCCCGATCCATGGCCATGATCTCTGCATGAGCCAACACATTGCGATCCGTTGTCCGTCGATTATACCCGCGGCTGATGATCTGCCCATTGGAAACAATAACACAGCCGATGGGCACCTCGCCGATGGCTGCCGCCTTTTTCGCCTGACGAAGGGATTCCTTCATAAATCGTTCATCCAACACCTTCTGCTGCCCCTGCGCCTCCAGTCTCAGACTTTCCTTTACCAGAAGTTCACTTTTTTGTCTTGCCGGTTTCAATTTCTCTTTCGTAAAGAAAATCCCCACCGCATAAAGCGCCTCATAAAAGCTCTGACACAGACTGTCATCCGCCACCCCATTTTGCAGTGCAGACAATGCCGGCCCGGCAGCCTTTTTTACATTGGCTAAGATCTCACCCTTCAGCGAACGGACGGACGGCTCATCCTCCGACAGTTCGGCCAGATCATAGGCTGCCACACGACCGCAGGGATGCTTACAGTGCTCGCAGGCGGGAACCCGCTTCCATTTCTGTGCGATCACTGCTTTGGACAAACGATCCGGTTTTCGCAGCTGTCGTTCCATACCTTCATCATCTGCTGAAACCATCTCTGCCGACACCATCACCAGGCTCTCCAACATGATCCGATGACACGCCTCATCCGGAACGAACCGCTCTTCATCAATATTTCCGCAAATAGCCTTGGACAGGCCGATGAGTTCCCCCAACAACCTGTCCTTCGCTGCTTTTAATTCCATTTTCGTTGTTTTAATGCGCTCACTCATATAACCAACTCTGTTTTACTGAATTTCCTCTTTGATCGTAGCATATGCCTTGACAATCTGGGCCAGAACCGCCTCATTATCAATGCCGGTCAGCTCCTTTGCGGTCTCCAGAACACCCTTCTCTGCGATCTTTTGCTGCATCTCGATGCTCTGAGGATCGCCCTCATAGGAATAGTGCAGACCTGCCGCAATACCTTTGATCAGATTCTCAACGGTAAAACCGTATCTGCGGGCATTCATCATGGGACCAACCAGGCGGTCAGTGGCAGACAGCTTACGGTAGGGCTCACGGCCTACGCGAACCAGCACGTCCTTCAGATAAGGATTGCGATAACGGCCAAGACTGGTCTCCACATATGCCCAATGCGCCTCGGGCTTGAAGCCGTGCTTGGTAATCAGACCGTTTCCACTCTCCACCATAGCACCCTTTACAATATTAAAAATCTTCTCATCGGCAATGGCCTGATCGATGGTCTCATATCCCTTCATCACACCCAGATAAGCAGTGATGCAGTGTCCGGTATTGAGAGTAAACAGCTTACGCTCCAGATATGCCATCAAATCATCCACCACATGCATAGCGGGGATCTCGGGGATCTCACCCTTGAAGCCGGAACGCTCCACGCTCCACTCATAATAATTCTCCACCGCAACGTCCAATGGTCTGTCCTCATCGTTCTTTACCGGGGGAACGATACGGTCAACTGCACAGTCGGGGAAGCCCACATACTGATCTGCATAAACTGCAGTCTCCTCATCCAGATGCTCATAGACAGCCTTTTTCAGCTGAGAGCTGGCGCGGATGGCATTTTCACAGGCCACAATATTTAAATACTCCTGACAGCCTGCTGCCTTTCTCGCTGCGATACCCTTCGCCACTGCGCCGGCAATACGGGGAAGAATGAACAGACCAACCGCAGTAGTTACCAGATCTGCTCCGGCGATCTCATCCACCACATCCTGAGTAGTGGAATTTACTCCGCTGACATCGGTAACCACCTGCTCCTTGCACTCCACGTCAACGATATGTACGGTATAGGTGCCAAGCTCATTGAGCTTGTTGATCAGCTCCATGTTTACATCGGCAAAGGTGATATGATATCCTGCCTCCGCTAACACTGCTCCGATAAATCCGCGGCCAATATTTCCGCCGCCAAACATCACTGCTTTTTTCATCGTTTTGCTCCTTTATTTTTCTTTATGACAAAGCTGATCGTTCCGTGCTTCGCACTCCCACGATCATCGCCGATATTCGCAATTCGGACTATCGTCCTTCTTGCTCATGTCGTATAAACTCTAAAATAGGCTTTCCGTCCGCACCCGGCAGATCGAAGCCGAACATGGCTGCATAGGTAGGTGCCTCGTCCACGATGGGGCGTCTGTCGATGACTACTCCCTCGTTGAAGTCAGGACCTGCTGCGATAAAGATGGGCTGAGGTCCCTTGTCCGGCAGATAGCCGTGAGTCGCCCGACCGTAGCGATAATCCTCCACATCAAAATTGGTCACAATGGGACGCTCCCAGCCCTCACCAAAGGAAGAAAATCCGTCCGATTCCACCACAAAAGCGAAATCTCCGCCCAGCTTTTCCTTCTCATTGATCTCAGCCTCGGTAAATACCTGACCCATGCCGTAAATGCCTTCGCTGACCATGTGCTTCAAAAGTGAATACGTCTTATCATAGATCTCTCGATTGGTGGGATCCTTCAGATAGACCAGACCGGAAAAACCGCCGGACAGGAAATAAGCATCCCAATCCACCACTCTTCCGTTCTCCACCTTGATCAGGCCGGCATCCGCCAGAAATACATTGGGATTAACCACGCGCTTGATATCCATCTGACCGTGATCACTGGTCAAAACAAAGTTGGTCACATCCAGAAGGCCGGCTTCCTCCACCGCCTCCATGATCTGTCCGATCCAGCGATCGGTCTCCTCGATACCCTCAGTAACCTTATCATTGAACAGTCCATATTTGTGACGGTAGGAGTCAATATTTGCGGGATGGATCATCAACAGATCCGGCTGGAACCGTCTAATGATCTCACAGGTGCAATCCACAATAAAATAATCGGTGCTGGGATGCTCACGAACCGTAGTTCCCTCACGGAACTTTTCAACCACCTCCAACACTTCCTCGCTGGAACCGGAACGGCGGAACGCATCAATAAAATCATCTCCGGGATACTGAGGCCAGTATTCATCGATCAGATAGTCGATATCGGGATGATTTCCGGTCACCGGCCAGAATACTGCCGCAGTGGTCAGTCCATGGCGCTTAGCTGCCGTAAAAATATCCTCGACCTCCGGATTTCTCCACTCCAAGAACCACTTCCAAGGGCCTTTTCTGAGGCCCGGAATAAACTGAATGTTGCCATAGATCCCGTGTTTATTGGGGTAAACACCGGTACACATGCTGGTGTGGCAGGGATAGGTGATGGTGGGATAAATGGTTTTTACCCGCTCAACCATACAGCCTTTCGCCAGATATTTCTGATAATTGGGCATTTTCTTTAAATGCTCCAAATCCTCCGTGACCATGGCGTCTGCGGAGAAAACGATCAGTTTCTTTTTCTTGTCCATTGTGTCTTCCTTCTGCACATCATGTGTGCTGCCGTCATATAATCATGGTCTATTTGCTGTCAGGCCGAACCTTTTTCTCCGGCATACTGTCAACAAAAATCGGCAGGCAGAGAAATCCCCGGCCTGCCGACACCACTTTGAGTTTACCATAATTCAACCATAAAATCAACGTATATGTTAATTTTTAGGCAATTTATCCCAACGGAATACTACTTCCTGATCAGTGCATAGTAGGGCCACAGCACGGAATAGCGATCCTTCAGATCCTTACCGTAGAACATGGCATCACGGATCTTCTTTGCACCGTACATTCCCTCAAACTCCTCCATCACAAAGCCCGCGTCGGTGAACATTTTCGTGATCTCTGCCGCGGTGGGGCACTGGGACATGATATCCTTCATCTCCTGCCACTTCTCGGCATAGACCGGTGTCAGATCCCGCTCATAAGAACCGGCTTTGTCCTGAATCGCCTGCACTTCGTCTGCGTAGGAGCTGTAAATGCGGGCGTACTCCGCTTTTCTCTCCTCGGGAGAGACAGTGATAAACTCCGGCACATCGATCTTGCAGAGTTCCTCACGCATCCCAGCCGTCACCACGGTGGAATAAGCCACGTCGGTTCCGTGGAGGAAGTAGGGTTCGTCGTTAATCAGACCTACGATCTCGAAAAAGTGGGACAGATGATGCTCACTGCCCGATCCCGGTCTGGTAGACCCCAGAAGGCTCAGGGTCACACCGATCAGTACCAGTGCGTTGGTCAAAAATTCGATAGCCTCGTCGTCCCGGGCTACGATCAATTCTACTTGATCCCGGATCTCGTTGGTCACCGCCATCACCAGATCATAGATCTCCTGACAGAAATACTCATCGTTGATCAGATGGCTAAGCTGCCAGTCATTGAGGGCGCTGTACTTTCCAATGATATCACCGTAACCGGCTCTGATCATATCCATAGGCGCATTTTTTACCACATCCACGTCCGCAATGATCATCTTCGGCGGCTTGGTAGTGTAGGTAATCTTCATTCCGCCCATGATCATTGCTGCACCGGAGGATGCATAGCCGTCCATAGAGGGAGCGGTCGCGATGATGGCATACTCCATCTTCCGCTCAAAGGCTACGTACTTGCAGACGTCGTTGATGACACCGGATCCGATGCCGATAATAAAATCGGTATTATCGGTCAGATGACTCTCCAGCTCAGCCACAGCCTTCTCATCGGGAACCAAAAGGCCCTCACTGTGGTAGATCAGGGTATCCTCCAATTTATCCCCCAACAAATTTTTCACCTGATCCCCGCAGGTACCGTAGGTATTTTCATCCGCCACCAACAAAATATGTGCGTAATCCTCCATGAGTCCGGGCAGCTTACCCAACGCACCCTTTTCCACTACCACAGTGGAGATGGGGCAAAAATGTGTATGCCCGCAGGAGCAGGTGATCTCACGGTTACAATAAGAAGCGATATCCAGTTTCATCATGACGTAATTCCTCCTCAATCGTTAGACACTTCTTCCCCGCCAATATTCGACCATTGACTGGGTTTTATCTATATGTTACTATACCATCATGACTGACTTTTGCCAACTATTGG
>JAFOFP010000167.1 GCA_017387285.1 Lachnospiraceae bacterium | reverse complement strand
GGTCACTGTGATGCTTCCGTCAGCGACCTCAACATTCTCCACCATTCCTAATTCGACAATATTCTTGTCTCCCTTTGCAGGGTGCTCCACTTCCTGGAGCCATTTCATATATTGATGCCGCAGGTCAGAATATCCTCCCCATCAACCAGCTCCAGTGTACCGGTACCACCGCCGAACAGTTCTTTAAAGACCTTGTTGAACTCACGTTTGATCTCTTTGAACTGAGCCTCGAACTGAGCCCGCATACCCGCTTCCAGTTCCTCAATGATCTTCTGGAGACTTGCCTCTGCCTGAAGCAGATCATCATGCTGGCCCTTCAGGAAGTAATAGCGCTCTGATACCTCTTTATACTCCTCAATGGCGTTGACGTTGACATTTCCCAGTTCCTTGATGGACTGCTTTAACTGCTGGCTGACCTTTCGCACCTCAGACAGATTCTGATAGTCCGGATGGCGCATTTCTTTGGCCGCCACAGGTGTCAGCTCGTACTCATTCCACAGGTAATCGATAAAGTTCTGAAGCTGCTCCGCATATTTTTCCCGCTGAGTCTCAAGGCGATATGCCTCCTTATCCAGGCGGGTGATCTGCTCACTGCCCTCATCGCGAAGCTTAAGCAGCTCACGACGCTTTGCCGCACCGGTCTCACGCTCGGCGTTTTCCCGCTGTATTTTCTCTTCACAGGCACGAACCGCCTCCAAACGACTCTCCATCTGAGTTTTTGTCTCGGCAATCTGCTGTTCTTTGCGTGCAATAGCCTCTGCGAAATCCCCCAAACCGGCGTCAAGCAACTGTTTCTCCTGCAAAAGGGTCTCGATCTCTCCGTTGATACGCTTCATGTTTTCCATGATAAAGCTATCCTTCTGGGACAGGTTCGCAAACTCCACCTGCAGGGCAGCATGGTGTCTCGCATCTTGTTCTTTATCCTCTTTCAAGCGAGCGATCTTTTGTTCCAGTTTAGAAACCTCCCGCTCAAAGCCTTTGCTCTCTTTATCCAAAGACTTGGTCTCATTAGATAATGCTCCGCGACTCTCCTCCACCTTGTGCATCATGTCGGAAAGCTTTGCGGACTCTTCCTTTAATTCTGCAGCCTGACTGAACAGTTCATTTATGCGCTGCTTCTGGTTGTGGCAGGCCAGCTCCGCCTGCGCTTTCTTCACCAAGCGTTCTTTCAACAGCTCCTGCAGCTCCGTCAACGTGGTGCTGAGGGTTGAGATGGAAGTTTTCTTCTCCTCCACCTGTGAGGAAAGCTTGCTGATCTTTTCCTCGGCAGCTTTCATCCCCTTCTGGAGTTCTTCCAGCTCACGCTTTCTGCCCAACAGGTTACTGTTGTTGCGGAAAGCTCCTCCGGTCATGGAACCGCCGGAATTGAGCAGTTCGCCCTCCAGTGTGACGATCTTAAAGGAATATCGGTACTTTCTTGCAATGGCGATGGCATGATCAATGTGATCCACCACAAGAATCCGCCCCAGCAAGTAACCGGCCAGTGATTCATAGCCTTTTTTCGTGGTCACCAGACTGTCTGCCGTGCCCAGCGCACCCTTTTCCCGCAGTGCCTCAGGCTTATTGAATTCGCCTCTGCCATCAATGGCCGTCAGCGGAAGGAAAGTGGCACGTCCTGCCCGATTGCGCTTCAGATGCTCAATCAGCGCTTTGGCCGTCTCCTCTGTGTCGGTGACAATATTCTGGATCGCACCGCCAAGAGCCGTCTCGATAGCCACTTCGTATGTCTTTGACGTCTCGATCAGATCAGCCACCGATCCAATGATCCCCTTATAGGTGGAACGAAGCTCCATGACCGACTTAACACTGTTTCCGTATCCCTCATATCGCTCTGCCAGATTACGCATGGTCTCATAACGGCTCTTCTGACCCTGATACTCCTGGCGTGTAATATTTAATGATCTCTCCAACTGGGCCAGTTCGCTGCGCCCGCTGTTCAGTCGGTCTTCAGCCGTTTTGGCCTGTTCCTGCAATTCTCCGGCCTGCTTCTGCTCCGTCTCCAGCTGCTTTTCCAGCTGTTCCAGCTGAGTCCTCTGTTCCGTCTCATCGGATTTCAGACGCAGGAGTTTTGCAGCGATCTCACTTTTTCTCAGCTGATTCTGCTCATATAAGGTCTCAAAATGCTGACGTTTTGCACCCAAGCCCGCCTTTTCATTGATAATGGCAATGATTTTGGACTTTCCTGCAGAAATCTCAGCCTCCAGATTTGCAAGTTTTTCATTGGATGCCTCAAGCTGCTCCTCTGCCTCGGTGATCTCGTCATCCAAAGCATCCAGCTGCTCGTTGATCTGACCCTTCTGAGCAACATATTCCTTCTTTTCCAGCCGGCGTTTTTCCACCTCGCTGTCAATGGTCTCCATACGGACAATGGCATGCTCACGGTTGGACTGCTCTGTGCGGATCTGCTCCTCCAGCAGACCGATCTGGCCTTTCAGACTCTCATGGAGGACATTTTCCTGGCGGATCTGTTCATGATCCGCAGTAATCTGCTGATCCAGTGCCGCCAGTTCCTCCTCCACACGGTCGAACTCGGTTCTTGCCTGCTCATAAGCGGATCTTGCTGCATTCAGATCCCCGGTAATGATCTCAATATGTTGATTGTTTTCCGCCTGTTTTTCCCGGATCAGATCCGTCTCCAGCAGAAATCCGTTGATATCGTATAATTTCAGTTCATCTCTCAGCTTCAAATACTGGCGCGCCTTCTCAGACTGTCGCTCCAAAGGCCCCACCTGTTTTTCCAACTCAGAGAGGATATCGCTGACGCGGACCAGATTACTCTGTTCATCCTGCAGTTTTTTCTCCGCAATGGTCTTGCGCTTTTTAAACTTAACAATGCCGGCAGCCTCATCCAGCAGCTCACGGCGCTCCTCAGGCTTACCGCTGAGGATCCGCTCTACCTGACCCTGACCGATAATAGAGTAACCCTCCTTACCGATACCGGTATCGTAGAACAATTCGTAAATATCCTTCAGACGGCACGGTGCACCGTTCATCAGATACTCACTCTCTCCGGAACGGTACAACCGTCTGGAGACTACCACCTCATCAAAATCAACGGCCAGCCGATGATCGGAATTGTCCAGCGTCATGGCCACGTAGGCGAAACCAAGGGGCTTACGGCTCTCTGTACCGGCAAAGATAACGTCCTGCATATTGGAACCACGCAGCTGCTTGGAGCTCTGCTCTCCAAGCACCCAGCGAACCGCATCCGCTACATTGCTCTTTCCGCTTCCGTTCGGTCCGACGATGGCGGTCACACCCTCATTGAACTCAAACTCCATCTTATTGGCAAATGATTTAAATCCATGTACTTCAATCTTTTTTAAATACATAATTCACCTGTACTCTAGTATCTTTCGTATCCCATGTTTTTCAGTGCCAAAATGGTTTCGTAAGCCGCAGACTGCTCCGCCGCCTTTTTACTCTTTCCGTTTCCGCTTTCCATCACTCTGGCGCCGATCAGCACTCTGGCCGTAAATATTTTGCAATGATCCGGTCCCGATTCACCGACCAATTCGTAGGTGATACCCTCTGCAAAATGTTTCTGCACGATCTCCTGTAAAATGGTTTTGCTGTCAAAAAACAGCTGTTTGTGTTCGAGATCATTGAGAATATAGCGCAAAACAAACTTTCTGGCTACCTCAATACCGCCATCCAGATACAGGCTGCCGATCACAGCCTCCAGCGCATCGGATAACACGGAATCCCGCTCACGGCCGCCGGTCATATCTTCTCCCTTTCCCAAGAGCAGATATTTCCCCAAATTAAGCTGTCTGGCACAAAAGGCTAATGTGGGCTCACAGACAATGCTGGCACGAAGTCGGGTGAGATCTCCCTCCGGCATTTCCTTGTGGGTATGAAACAGCATGTCGCTGGAAGTCAATTCCAGCACTGCATCACCCAAAAACTCCAGCCGCTCATTGCAGGCTGTTTTGGGCAAATGACGCTCATTGGCATAAGAGCTGTGGGTAAGCGCCAGTGTGAGCAGTTTTTCATCCTGATAACGATATCCGATCAGCTGCTCAAATTCCTGTAAATTATGTTGATTCATCTCAGTCTCCCATTGCCGCCCCAAGGCGGCCAAATAGCATGCGAAACCGTCAATGTACAATCTCTTATACACTCACGGCAACGTCCTCTTAAGCATCTTACCGATACCACTAAGGAAAAGGCCGCTGCAGGCATGCAGCAGCCTTTCATTCGCAGTGGATCTGCACTTATCTGATCAGTTGCAAGCAGCCTTGATCTGCTCCAGTGCGTCTGCAACGGTAACGATCTTCTCTGCAGCCTCATTTGCGATCTCGATATCCAGCTCTTCCTCGATGGCCATAATGATCTGGAAAACATCCAGAGAATCTGCGCCAAGATCATCCACGAAAGTGGTCTCGGGAGTAATGCTGTCCTCGCTGATGCTCAATACTTCTGCAATAATGCTCTGTAACTTTTCAAATTCCATAATAACATCCTCTCAATATAGATTTGTTTTTATTTCAAACAGGACTGTCACGCCTTATCGGCAGTAAAGCAAGCTTTCATCTTGTTGACAATATCCTGTTCTTTAAACGTGATACACTGTGCGATGGTATTTTTTACCTCCTTGGCCGTGGAACTGCCGTGGGTCTTTACCACCAGACCGTTCAGTCCCAAAAGCGGTGCGCCGCCGTACTCTGTAGCGTCAAAGCTCTTTAACGTCTTTTTCAGTGCAGGCTTCACCAAAAGTGCACCGATCTTTGAACGGAAGGTACTCATCATACCGCTCTTCACCTTACCGATCAATGCGGAACCAACACCCTCATACAGCTTTAAGATGACATTTCCCACAAAGCCTTCACAGACAACCACATCGGCTCCGCCGTGAGGGATCTCTCTGGCTTCGATATGTCCGGTGAAATTGATATCCGTACACTCCTTAAGCAGTGGATAGGTCTCCTTCACCAGGGCATTTCCCTTCTCCTCCTCAACACCGATGTTGACCAGAGAAACTCTGGGCTTTTTCACACCAACTACATTTTCCATGTAGATGGATCCCATCCGGGCAAACTGTACCAGATGAGATGCTCTGGCATCCACATTTGCTCCGTTATCCACCAACAAAGAAACACCCTTTGTGGTGGGAATCAGTACGCCAAGAGGTGGTCTCTCCACTCCCTTGATGCGTCCTACGATCAGCTGACCGCCAACCAGAACGGCTCCGGTACTGCCGGCAGAAACAAAAGCATCCGCCTCGCCTTTCTTCACCATATTCAGTCCAACTACGATGGATGAATCTTTTTTACGGCGAATCGCCAACACAGGCGGTTCTCCCGTCTCGATCACCTCAGAAGCATGAACCACCGTCACTCTGTCCTCAGAATATGTATACTTGGAAAGCTCAGCGCGAACCACATCCTCCTGACCAACCAGAATCACATCCACACATGAATTTTCCTCAATGGCCTGAATCGCACCCTTCACCATCTCGGTACAACCGTTATCTCCGCCCATGGCGTCAAGTACTACACGGATTTTTTCCTGCATCGTATTCCTTTCCGGCGAAATGCCGCCTCTGACTGTGTTCTCATTTAAAACATTTTAACTAACTCAGAAGCTATTATAGACTGGATTTTCCCTCTCGTCAATCCGTTCACGCAATTTATTTTAGTCGGATACGGACATCCACTTCCGATGACAGTAAAATGAGCCAATCTTTTGACCGGCCCAACATAATCAGTATATCAAAGTTCTTTCCTATTTGTCAATTCCTTCCATGGTATTTCTTCTGTTTTCTCCGATGTGCAACATATTTTATTGTCATTTTTGTACAATATTCCATATTGATTTTATATCTTTTTCGTGATATTATATAGACACAAACAGAAAGGGTGATACCAATGAACAGGTAAGGAAACCTGAAAGATGAAACATCATCTCCACTCTGTAGAAAGCGAGGTTATCCAATGACGCTAGATACCAAGATTGAACAGAAATGACCCTTGACTGAACTTATCAGGAGATAAATCAGTCAAGGGTCATTTCTTTTTGTATCTTACGCCTGCCTTTCCAGAAAGTCAATGGCCTTATCCAGCATGCTATCTCTCCCTGCTCGAATATCCTCTATCCCATTTTCTATCCAAAAATCCGGTTGTATTCCGATTCCGATAAACTCAGTCCCATCCATCAGCCGGTATCCCACCGAACATATCCTTGCCCGCCCTCCACAGGACAACTTCAGCAGCATCGGTGTTCCTGTGGAACCGTGAGTCGATGTCCCCATAATGGTTGCCCGATGACCATTGCTGATAAACATGGCCACCACATCTTCTGCCGCGGATAGGGTATTTCGGGAGGTCAGGATAACGCATGGCTTATCCACAGTGCGTTGATGGTCAGGTGAACCAAACTCATTGAGATATTCTTCATATATCTCCATCTGCTCTCTGCTCTCACGTCCCACCTGACTGGCCACCGCCACATCGATTCCTTTGATCAACCGGGTTTTCTTTTTACAGACTGGACATGAACCGGAAATAAACAGCTTTGCCACTTCCGCTCCAAACATGGTCATGCCGCCTATATTTTCACGCAGATCGAGAATCACTCCCATTAGCTGGGGCACACGCTTTATGGCAGTCCCAATCTCATCCGCGGCGCCCTGATAGAGACAGTCATCCATTCTCGCATACAGGATATCCCCGTTATACAGGCGTATATCCAATTTTCCGGTCTTCAAATCCTCTGCCGGTTTTGACGCCGCCTGATTTTTACATTTCACCAATTTGGGCTTTTCCTTGGCCAGATCAAACCGGTAGATACCGTTGTCTGTCACCATCTCATTCCCCGTTTTCCGCAGAAAAAAGGGCAGGATCTGACTCAGCTTGTTGGTATGAGCATAATTCCCCACATGATAGATATAGCGAAAGCATTCAGCTAAAAGCTCCTCAAATGCAGTTCCGTTGATGCTTAACACCTCCGCCAGCAGATGCTCCTCCTCTCCTGACCGGATAGCCTGCAGATAATAGCGGCCGTCGATGTATCGAAGTTCAAAAGGAAGATAACCATTTTCTTCCAGCAACAACTTAGGAAACAGATAATCCGTGTGTCCATCTCCAAGCCGGTTCATAAACTCTGCCAGCAGCAGATGAAAGGACCTCTCATTCTCTGTCTCCATCACCTTTCGCAAAAACGCTCGGTAGATCTGATCCCAGTCCATGTCACGTTTGTCAAAATAGGGAAAGATCACAGATGCCTGTTTCCACAGCACGGACAGGTCGGCAATTCGATCAATCATATTCATGTTTAAGCCTCCTCACCTCATTTTTATGTATGTCCACCCCATTCGCTGTCTGTGGGGATGACATTTTAAATCATTTCATCTATACTTATCTTACCAAGTAATCCGTTCATGGGTACTTATCACATCATTAACCCCTTGTACATCTACCAAGAGAAAGGAATCCTTCTATGGATATGAAGAAAATCGGCCTGTTTCTGGCTGAACTGCGCAGAGAAAAAGGCCTTACCCAGGAACAGTTGGGCGAACAGCTGAGCGTCACCAATAAAACCATCTCCCGCTGGGAGAATGGTAACTATATGCCTCCTGTGGAGATGCTTCAGGAATTAAGCAAGCTCTACGGCGTCTCTATCAATGAGTTGGTCAGCGGACAACGGCTGGCCGACGAAAATTACAGACAATCAGCAGAGCAAAATATCCGTTCTGCCCTGAAAACCAGTTCCTTCACCATCGATGAACAGATCGCCTTTTACAAGCGCAAATGGCGAAAGGATCACCTGTCCTACACCATTTTTTTCTGTCTGCTTCTCGTTGGCTTGCTCATCTGGGGCTATAACCGTGTCAGTCAGACCGTCAATGTCATTGCTCCTCTTCTGACCACAGGCTTCTGTGTGATCCGTCATAACTTGATGATGGCTTATGTAGAGCGAAATGTATTTGACACACCGGAATTCCTGTCACGAAGCCAATGCGATGAAGAAGTTGCGTCCCGACACAAAAAGCGTACCCTGAGAAGGCTCCGGCTGGCGGCACTTATTTTCCTCGGAATCACAGTTCTCATCACTGCGGATCTAGGCTGCAATCTGATCTATTCACTGATCCCGGAGCTAAACGACGGGATAACCATCCGCACGCCCTTAGCTTATCTGGTCTTCAGTGATCATTGGAGCAGAGCCAGATTTTACGAAGGCTTCCGGATCAGTCTGATCATCACACTCATCACCGGAGCGTGGAATATCGCACTGACATTCATGGCCTATAAACGAGAAATCTGAGCATTGATTAAACCGACTATCCGATCAATAGCTTTATCCAGCATACCCATGTCCATGTGATCTGCCAGACAAATCTCCGTTCTCTTTTTTAACGCATTCAGATACTGCCCCTGCAGCGTTTGAAGCATTTCTGTCAGCTCTGCCTGTCCCAGAAGCTGCATCATGGATATTCCATCCAGCAACAGCGGGCGGAACAATCGGTTCATGGAAGCAAACAACTCATTTGACGACTGCGGCTGCCCACAAAAAAGATGGATCTCTGTCCGCAGTTGCTTCCATAAACAGACTGATTTCTCCATGCGAGGACGAAAATCAATTATTTCCCTTTCACATTTCTCCAAATGTCCCACAACCACCGTCTCATCTGTTCTTTCCCTCACCTCATCCTGCGTCAGTTCCAGCCGCTCGGGCTCTGAAGAATATTCCCATCGATTATTCAAAAATTGATAAATCCCATCTGTCTTATCCAGAAAAACTACTGCATGCTTTGATCCTTCGGACACTCGAAGTCCGAGCATAGACGCCACATCCAGATAATCACTCACATCCTTCTGAGGGCATCGCTTTTCCACATAGCGAAACCCTCGTGGAAGCAAATACAGATTAAACCAGTCTGCGGTCTGAAGCATTGGCCC
>JAFOFP010000166.1 GCA_017387285.1 Lachnospiraceae bacterium | reverse complement strand
GAGGCTACCCTGAAGCTGGTTCGTGAGGCGGTAAAGGATTGGAGCGGAGAGTCCGCGTCTGTTGAGGCGGTTACCGTAGTTCTGGAGCCTGAGCGGACAGCAGCTGAGTTGTCGACCATCACCGAGATCATGGCCGATTTCGTTACCCCCATGGGCGGCGATGTCGAGCAGGGCCGTGGATGGAATGTTGTTCTCGGTGCGGAAAAGATGAACGGAGTGGTTCTGATGCCCGGAGAGAGCTATTCTGCATGGGAGAGACTGCAGCCGTTTACCAAGGAAAATGGCTGGCAGTATGCCACCGCATTCAATCAGGGCGGCTATGTGGACGACCTCGGCGGCGGCGTGTGCAGTCTGACGACTACCCTGTACAATGCCATCATGTATGCGGAGCTTCAGGTGGATCGCCGGTACAATCATTCCATGGTGATCAACTATGCACGCCCCGGATTTGACTCCACCGTAAACAATGACGGCAGTAAGGATCTGGTGTTCACCAACCCTTATGATTTCCCGATCTATATTGAGGCCAGAGCCTGGGCGGTAAACCCGGACTACGGTCAGTGTTATTTTGCGATCTGGGGAACCAGAACAGAGGAATTTAAGGCGAAAGATATCTCGTTGTATTACGAGGTGATCGAGCAGGAGGATGCAGTCTACAATTACTTCATCAAGCCTGAGCTGGAGCCGGGCACTGAGGTGATCATGCAGTCTGCATACCCCTATATGGTGGTGGAGGCATACAAAAAAGTGGAGATAGACGGAGAGGTCGTATCCGATGAGTATCTGTATACGGATACCTACATCCGCTCCGACGGTATCATTTACCACAATCCCATTGAGCAGTGATGAGTTGTGAAAAGTGAGGTTATTAATGAAAAAGAACATGAGAAGATTTTGGCGGGCAGTGTTTACCGCCGGGACAGTGTTGATGCTGTCTCTGGTATTCACGTCTGCGAATGCTTCGAACAGCGAGGATATGACAGAAGAAGTCAGGGCCTTTGCCCACGTGTACCGCATCAGCGAGGATGAAATCATCTCCGAAGGTGTGCGTGTCGGAGGGGTGGACATCGGTGGTTTGACCCTGATGGAGGCGGTGGATGCACTGATCGCCGGACAGCAGGAAATGTTGAGCCGTACCGTGTCCCTCAGTCTTGAGGGCTCTGAGGTGAGCTACACCATGGAGCAGCTGGGGCTTGGTTTTATCAATCCCTCAGAGGAGGTAGTGAGAGCTGCCGGTCTGGGAAAACGCGGAAGCCTGGTTGAGCGTTACAAAGCAAACCGGGATATTGCGTATCACGGTTACGATATGCCCATGAGTCGGGTGATCGATCGAAACCGGATCAAAGAGGTGGTCGCTTCCTTTGCGAAGGAGGCCAATCAGGCCCCCCTTGAGGCCACGGTAAAACGGGTGAATGACCGATTTCAGGTGACCCATGAGCAGACCGGTATCGCTGTGGATGAGGCAGCGGCACTGGAGCAGGTATTGGTGGCTATGGAAACGTGGGATGGTACCTCTGCACTGAGAATGGAGGTCCCTGCCATGATCACCGAGCCTAAGTACACCTATGAAGCGCTGGCTGCGATCTCGGATTGTCTGGGCGCCTTCAAGACCATCTGCGGTGATCTGGACACTAACCGTGGTGTAAACGTTATGATCGGTGCGGAAAAGCTGGATGGGATTGTGATCCTGCCCGGCGAGAGTTTTTCGGTGCACAGTGTGTTGGCTCCTTTTAATGAGGCAAACGGATATGTGCCCGCCGTTCAGTACAAGGACGGCCGTTATGATGACAGTTTGGGCGGCGGCGTGTGCAGTCTGTCCACCACCCTTTACAACGCAGTTCTTCACGCTGAACTCCAGGTGGAGAAGCGCTGGAATCACTCCATGATCGTCAGCTATACGGACTGGGGCTTTGATTCCACCATCAATGATTGGGGTGACAGAGATTTGGTATTTACCAATAACTATGATACTCCCATTTATATTGAGGCATATACGATTTACGGAAAACCGGACAGCTGGCTTTATTTCAATATCTATGGAAAAGAAACCCGCGATATGGCCAACCGTAAACTGAAGTTTTACAATAATATCCTGGAGTGTGTTTACCCTACCGACGAGGAACGAACCTATGTAATCGATGAGAGTCTCGCGCCGGGAGAGCAGGTCTGGGATCAGGGAGACTATCCCTATGCGGTGGTTGAGGCTTACAAGGAAGTATGGGTCGGTGGCGTTTTGGAATCCAAGGAGCTGCTCCATACCGATACCTACGTAAAATCGGCAGGTATCATCCGCCACAATCCTGCATCACCGGAGGAGGAGCCTGAACCAGAGCCGGAGAGACCGACGGAAGCGCCCACGGAGGCGCCCACCGAGGCCCCTACGGAAGCACCCACGGAGGCACCTGCTGAGGCACCCACCGGGGCGGCTGACAGTTCATCTTCCCAGAGTGGAACGTCCGGAACCTGATAAGCTATATTTTATAATCGGAGGTCTGATCCAACGGATGTGCAGTGCTGACTTATGGCATGATCCGAGGGACAGAACAGACAGCAATGATCAAACATGAATATGATTTTCCTGTCATTGAAAAAGACAGACATATAGAGAAAATCACACCCGGCCAGGATATTATCATGACCGGGTTCATTGCATTGGAGGGTACAGCCCGACTGGCGAAGGAGCAGAGAGAACGCCTGCTTGAAACCCTTCCGGAGGAACTCCTCGACGATGCAGAGAGCTTTCTTAACTATCTGAGCAGAGTGCCTGAGGCCGCAGTCGCCATCAAGCACGGTGCGACAGCCGTGCTGAATGTGGGCGACGGAGGGATCATGACGGCACTGTGGCATTTGGCCGAGTATTCCGGCACCGGAATGCGCGTGGGCCTGCGGGATATCCCGGTGAAACAGGAGACCATTGAGATCTGTGAGGTGCTGGAGATCAACCCCTACCACCTGCTGTCCGGCGGCTGTGAGCTGCTGACGGCGGATAACGGATATCGTTTATGTTCGGACTTGAAGGAACTGGGCTTTGATGCGGCGGTAATCGGTCACATCACCTCAGACAATGACAAGGCGATCATCAACGGGGAGGGGACCGGCTTTCTGAACCGCCCCCAGATGGATGAGTATATTCGGTTTCATCGACAGGGAGCAGAGTTGACTTTCTGAGATCGATTTATCGGGAGATCGGATGCGATCAGATAGGAGATTAAGGTATATTAATTGGAGGAAATGCTATGCGCAATGAAATATTGAAAATGCTGGAAAAGAACAGCCGTATCGAGCTGAAGGATATGGCGATCATGTTGGATATGGACGAGGTGGCTCTGGCCAATGAGATCGCACAGATGGAGAAAGAGCACATTATCTGTGGATACCACACCCTGATCAACTGGGACAATACCACTGAGGAGAAGGTTACCGCCCTCATTGAGGTAAAGGTTACCCCTCAGCGCGGAATGGGCTTTGACAAGATCGCAGAGCGTATTTATATGTTTAATGAAGTAAACGCTGTTTATCTGATGTCCGGTGGCTACGACTTTACCGTGATTCTGGAGGGAAAGACCATGAAGGATGTGGCTTCCTTCGTGACCAATAAGCTGTCTGCGCTGGAGTCTGTGCTCAGTACTGCCACCCATTTTGTATTGAAGAAATACAAGGATCACGGCACTGTGCTGGAAGAGGAATCTGTGGATGAAAGAGAGTTGTTCATGATATGAGAGATCCATTGTCCGAGAGAGTAAAAGAGATCAAACCGTCCGGTATTCGTAAATTTTTCGATATTGTCAGTGAGATGCCCGATGCCATTTCCCTTGGTGTGGGCGAGCCGGATTTTGAGACGCCCTGGCATATCCGCGAGGAGGGTATCTATTCCCTGGAAAAGGCCCGTACCCACTATACCTCCAATGCCGGCTTGAAGGAGCTGAAGCAGGAGGTCGCGGCTTATCTTCACCGCAGATTTCATCTGAATTACCACGCCCAGAAGGAGGTGCTGGTGACCGTAGGCGGCAGCGAGGCCATCGATATTGCCATGCGCGCCATGCTTAACCCCGGCGACGAAGTGCTGATCCCCCAGCCCAGCTATGTGGCTTATCTGCCCTGTACCACCCTGACCGGAGGTGTTCCGGTGCCCATTGAGCTGCAGGAGAAAAACCAGTTCAAGCTGACGGCAGAGGAACTGTTGGCAGCGATCACGCCCAAGACCAAGGTATTGATCCTGCCCTTCCCCAACACTCCCACCGGCTCCATCATGGATCGGGAGGATCTGGAGAAGATCGCAAAGGTGATCATTGACCATGACCTTTGGGTAGTGTCCGATGAGATCTATTCAGAGTTGACTTACAGCGGAAATCATGTGAGTATTGCAGCTATTCCCGGAATGGCAGAGAGAACCCTGGTGATCAACGGTTTCTCCAAATCCTATGCCATGACCGGATGGAGACTGGGTTATGTAGCCGGTCCCGAGCGGGTGATCTCTCAGATGACCAAGATCCACCAGTATTGTATCATGTGTGCGCCCACTACCAGTCAGTATGCGGCAGTAGAGGCTCTTCGCAACGGTGACGAGGACGTGGCCCACATGAAAGAGGTATACAATCAGCGCCGTCGCTATCTGATGTATGCCATGAAAGAGATTGGGCTGGAGTGCTTTGAGCCCTTCGGTGCATTTTATATCTTCCCCAATATCAGCCGCTTTGGGATGACCTCCGATGAGTTTGCCAATCTGCTGCTTCAAAAGGAGCAGGTGGCTGTGGTGCCCGGAACCGCATTCGGAGACTGTGGGGAGGGCTTTGTGCGAATTTCCTACGCATATTCCCTTGATACCTTGAAGAGAGCCATGGAGCGGATCGGTCGGTTCGTCAAGTGGCTGGATGCGGGACGGCCGGAGGAATAAATATCATGATGAATATTGTACTTCTTGAGCCGGAGATGCCTGCCAATACGGGAAATATCGGCCGCACCTGTGTGGCTACCGGTTCCAGACTTCATTTGATCAAGCCTTTGGGCTTTGAGATCAGTGACAAGATGTTAAAACGTGCCGGGTTGGATTATTGGCCTCATCTGGATGTGACGGTCTATGAAAATTATGAGGATTTCCTGGAAAAAAATCCCAAAGCCAGAGAGCAGATTTTCATGGCCACCACCAAAGGCCCCAACCTGTACTGTGAAGCAGAGTTTCCTGACGATGCCTATATCATGTTCGGCCGGGAGAGTGCCGGAATACCGGAGCATATTCTGGTGGAGCATCAGGAGACGGCCATCCGTATCCCCATGTTGGAGGATATCCGCTCTCTGAATCTGGCAAACTCCGTAGCCATCGTGCTATACGAGGCACTGAGACAGCAGAACTTCAAGCAGATGCAGCTGAAGGGTGAGCTGAGAGATTACAGTTGGAAATGAGAACAGGAGGCGTGGATCGATGAAGGTGTTAATGATCAACGGTAGTCCCCGTACCAATGGAAATACCGCAGCCGCACTGGCGGAGATGGAAGCAGTGTTTGCGGCGGAAGGGATCGAGACGGAAATCGTCTGTGTCGGAAAAAAGGATATTCGTGGCTGTATCGCCTGCAAATCCTGCCGTTCCACCGGGAAATGTGTTTTTGATGACCCGGTGAACGAGATCGCAGCTAAGTTTGAACATTGTGACGGTCTGGTGGTAGCCAGCCCGGTCTATTATGCATCCCCCACCGCCACGGTGATCGCCTTGATGGACAGACTCTTTTATAGTACCCGCTTCAGCAAAGCCATGAAGGTGGGGGCCGCTGTGGCGGTGGCCAGAAGAGGCGGTTGTTCCTCGACCTTCGAT
>JAFOFP010000165.1 GCA_017387285.1 Lachnospiraceae bacterium | reverse complement strand
TTCTTGGAAGAACGGTAATGAAGGATCTCCAACGTGAGCTTGTACAGAAAAATAAGGGTGAAAAGAATCAATGCCAACAGTTTAAAGTTCATGATAACTCCTTTCGCGGTGCGACGGTGTGGTTGCGGGCTTCCGCCTCTACATCTCGCAGCCTTAATGCCCCATGTGCCGCAGTGCGTCGCTCGATTCCGCCCTATGAGAATCAAAAAATGCAGCTCCCCGTGAGCAAGCTCCCGGTAGCTGCATTTTTAATTCCCGCACTGCGGATTGCTTTCGCGGAGATTACTTCAGGGTAACCTTTGCGCCCTCAGCCTCAAGCTTGGTCTTCAGATCCTCAGCCTCTTCCTTGGAAACGCCCTGCTTTACAACCTTGGGAGCGCCATCAACAACTTCCTTAGCCTCCTTCAGACCAAGACCAGTTGCCTCACGAACAACCTTGATAACCTTAACCTTGTTAGGACCAACCTCAGTCAGCTCAACGTCGAACTCGGTCTTCTCCTCAACTTCCTCAGCGGGACCTGCAGCTGCAACAACAACGCCAGCAGCAGCGGATACGCCAAACTCTTCCTCACAAGCCTTTACCAGCTCGTTCAGCTCCATAACAGTCAGCTCTTTGATAGCCTCGATAAACTCAGCAGTAGTCAACTTTGCCATTTTATTTACCTCCATAATGTAGTAAGATATACTTTTATTTGCCGTCCTATGCGGCTTCGTACAGTGACTCTTTGTTCACTGTCTTCCGGTCTCTTTCCGGTTTTTGTTTCTTACGCTGCCGTGTCAGATCCTCCAACACCGTCGTAAGTGATGGCTGGTCGCAGGCGATTATGCCTCTGCGCCTTCGCCCTTGCTCTCTGCGATCTGCTTGATAACACGAGCGAATCCGGAAATGGATCCCTGCATGCTTCCCAGCAGTCTGCCGAGCAGCTCCTGTCTTCCAGGAATGGTAGCGATTACGGTGATCTTCTTGGAATCGTAGTAGGTTCCATCAACAACACCTGCCTTCAGCTCGAGCTGAGGGTTCTTCTTTGCAAACTCGTACAGAACCTTTGCGGGCACTGCTGCATCAGTCTTGTGTACTGCCAGAGCGGTAGGACCCTCAAGATCTGCAGAAAGTGCTTCGAACTCAGTTCCCTTTGCAGCCAACTTAACCATGGTGTTCTTGTATACCTTGTATACTACACCAGCCTCTCTCAGCTGCTTACGAAGTGCGGTGTCCTGCTCAACGGTCAGACCACGATAGTCTGCCAGAACTGCTGCCTGAGCGCCGTTCAGAAGCTCAGCGATCTCAGCAACTACAGGCTGCTTAACTTCGGTATTTGCATATGCTGCCATAACTGCACCTCCTTGTTAATTTTACCGCCGATAGAGAATTGCTCCGCAATATAAAAAGCCCTTCACAGCGGACTGCGAGGGCGAAATTAATCATGATAAGCAATCTTATCTTCCCTCGGTAGGTGGATGACCCTTTATGCCTTGCGGCACCTACTGTCTTCGGCGAACGTCAAATATTTTAACACGGACTCCCCTGCTTGTCAATACTTTTTTATTCCATTTGAACATTTCTTTAGAAATATCTTATATCACACATTCTCTTCAGAACAAATCCGATTTAAATGCAATGACACAACAAAAATCCGGCCGTGCTCAGCACGACCGGATCGATATTTGCGTATGAAAGATCTAACTCTAATTGATTTAAGCGTTTATTAGATGTTGCTCAGCTTAGCTGCGTTGAGCTTTACACCAGGGCCCATGGTGGAAGCCATGGTTACGCTCTTCAGGTACTGGCCCTTAACTGCTGCGGGCTTTGCCTTGCGGATAGCCTCAATCAGAGTCTGGAAGTTGTCCTCCAGCTGCTCCTCGGTGAAGGAAGCCTTTCCGATGGGAGCATGGATGATGTTGCTCTTGTCGAGTCTGTACTCGATCTTACCGGCTTTGATGTCTGCAATTGCCTTGGTAACATCCATGGTTACGGTACCAGCCTTGGGGTTGGGCATCAGGCCCTTAGGACCCAGAACACGACCCAGACGACCAACAACGCCCATCATATCGGGGGTTGCTACAACAACGTCGAAATCAAGCCATCCCTCATTCTGAATTCTGGGGATCAGCTCCTCTGCGCCAACGTAATCTGCGCCAGCTGCCAGAGCCTCGTCTGCCTTTGCGTTCTTTGCGAATACCAGAACCTTAACGGTCTTACCGGTTCCGTGAGGAAGAACAACAGCGCCACGGATCTGCTGATCTGCATGACGTCCGTCGCAACCGGTACGGATGTGTACTTCGATGGTCTCATCGAACTTTGCAACTGCGGTCTTCTTGACAATAGAAACTGCCTCAGCGGTCTCGTACTGCACTGTACGATCCACTAACTTTGCTGCCTCAATATATTTCTTACCCTTTTTCATAAATAACCTCCTGTGGTGTGCGGGAATTTCCCTCCCACTACTTAATTCGTCAGCTTATCGTAAAGCCAAACTAAAATTTATAATCAGTCAACTACTGTGATACCCATGCTGCGAGCGGTACCAGCGATCATGCTCTCAGCAGCCTCGATGGTTGCTGCATTCAGATCGGGCATCTTCATCTCTGCGATCTCGCGAACCTTAGCGCGAGTGATGGTTGCTACCTTCTGTGCATTGGGCTTTCCAGAGCCGGACTTGATGTTACAAGCCTTCTTCAACAGAACTGCTGCCGGAGGAGTCTTCAAAATGAAGCTGAAGCTTCTGTCCGCATAAACGGTGATAACTACGGGGATGATCAGATCGCCCTTATCAGCGGTTCTAGCGTTAAACTCCTTAGTGAACTGTACGATATTAACACCATGCTGACCCAGTGCAGGACCAACAGGCGGTGCAGGTGTTGCCTTACCTGCAGGAATCTGCAATTTAATATAACCTGTTACTTTCTTTGCCATAACGGCACCTCCTATTACATCTTCTTCACTTCAGTGAAGTTCAATTCAACCGGTGTCTCTCGACCAAACATATCAACATTAATGGTAATGCTCTGCTTGCCCTGGTTAATGACTTTAATATTTCCGATGGTTCCTTCCCATGCACCGGAGGTAACCATTACTGCGTCACCAACCTCAAAGTCAACCTCAACCTTACCCTCGTGAATTCCAAGGGGAATCATTTCTTCGGCAGTCAACGGTACCGGCTTGGATCCCGGACCAACAAATCCGGTCACGCCTCTGGTGTTGCGGACAACATACCAGGTCTCATCGTTCATAATCATATTGATCAGCACGTAGCCGGGGAAGAGCTTTCTCTGCACCTGCTTGCGCACACCGTTTTTCACCTCTACAGCATCCTCCATGGGCACTGCCACTTCAAGGATCTGATCCTGTAAATTTCTGTTTTCGATGGTCTTCTCAATATCGACCTTAACTTTGTTCTCGTAACCCGAATAGGTATGAACTACATACCAATTTGCCTCTGCCATAATAAAATCACCCTTGTCCTTACTGGATAATCAGATTGATGCCCGACTTAAAGAGCAAATCAATCAGTGCAATCAATGCACCTAAACATACGGAAACAACGATCGTTGCAGTTGTTTTCTTAACCAATGTCTGCTTGTCCGGCCAGATAATCTTCCTGAACTCAGCCTTCATGGTTTTGAAAAGGCTCTTCTTCTGCTCAGGCTTCTTTACTGTTTCCTTCTTTGCTGTTTCTCCCATAAATCGCTCACTTTCCGGGATCCGAATTACTTCGTCTCCTTATGCATTGTGTGGGTCTTGCAGAATCTGCAATACTTCTTGGTTTCCATACGCTCAGGATGATTCTTCTTTTCCTTGGTCATGTTGTAGTTACGCTGCTTGCACTCGGTACATGCCAATGTAATTCTTACACGCACAACTTCCACCTCCATATAAATATTTGCTTTTGGGGTCAAAAAAAAAGACCCCTGTCTTCCATACGCCCCTATACAATAACACAGGAGCGATTGGAAGTCAAGGTTTTTCTTCGATAAAACTTACTTTTTTACACAAAAACGATGTTTTTATTGATACCAGTCAAACCGATATCCGCAATCCTGAAAGTAACCGATCACCTCATTTAGCTCCCATTCTCCGGAAGCCGGTGCGACAAATATACCCAGCTTTTCATCTTCCACGATAATACGATCAAAAGATTGATTAAAATATATGTGCAGATCAGGAAATTCCTCCCCATCATACCCCCGATTCCACCAGATCCTCGACATCGGTTCTGCATCTTCGTGTTTATCCCACAGAATATCCTTCTCTATAGAAAGCACTATTTCTTTTTTCGTCCCTGCATTCAGCGTAAAGTTTCCTTCAATCCGGTCTCTTTTAACTAAATATTCGAAATACCATCCCTTCCAGGAAACCATCGTCTGCCCGTAGTATCCATCGGACTTCCAGTTAATTGCAGGCATCATCACCGAAATCCTCTTCGGCAAGGGCAGCAGCAATACACCGCCGACAATGATCGCCACTATGCTTACAAACAAAATCACCTTCGTTTTGCATTTCATTCTCATCCCCTCCATCTGCACACAACAGATAAGACACAC
>JAFOFP010000164.1 GCA_017387285.1 Lachnospiraceae bacterium | reverse complement strand
TGCGGATCAGCCCCGAACTGTCGCAGAATCCACACCTTTCCGCTGCCTCGGCTTCGGTTAAGCCTTCCTGTAAAAGTCTAGTAGCGTGTTTTAACCGGCAGTGGGTCAGATATTCATTGATGGTGCTGCCGGTATACTGCTTAAAGCCGGTCATCAGAGTGGTGCGGCTCACATTCAGCTGCCAAGCCAAATCGGCGGCAATGATTTTTTCTGCAAAATGATCGCCGATGTAGTTGAGGGCATCGGTGACGTAGGGTGGAATTTTGACTGCGGTGAGATTTTTTGTCTTGGCAAAGTCTGCCATTCGGGACAGCAGGTATAGTACCAACAGACGCTGGCGAAAAAGATCCGTTTCATTATTGATCTGATCCAGCAGCCGGGCGAACTGTTCTGTCTGCTCCGGTGTGATGGAGATGATCCGTCCGGTCTTTCCGAAAATGGTCTGAAGCTGATTCCACTCGGGGACGTAGTCAGCCAGAAAATCGTGGGAGAAGAGGAGATATCGGCGGCTGTACAGGGTGTCTGGATTGCAGGTGATGAAATGAGGGGTTCCCGGGCGGGTCAGGATAATGCGGTTTCCGGTGCCGGTTTCGGTCTGATCACTGAGGAGGATCTTGATATTGCCGGACAGGACTAAAATCACCTCATAATATTCATGTTCATGGAAATCCACCACCGAGGAGAAGTATCCTTCTCTGGTGTGAACGTAGGCGTGATGCCAGCGGGTACGGTATCCGTAGTCATTAAGTATATTTTTCATGGAGACTCCTTTGATTTGTATCATGTCTTTTGGTTTGACAGGAGCAGCTTGATACATTGTTTATGATATCATTGGTTTAAATGATTTGCAAGAAAAATCACGATTTAAGACCGATAACCATAATTATTTCGGTGATAAGTGAACGATTTACCAATTATATGAACTTTGTTCCATTGCGGGTCGGGTGAAACAGAGATATAATGAAGCCAGAATCAATCATCGAACAAAAAACATTCCGGCCGGTCCCGAACAACCGGCCGGAGAAAAGGAGGAAAATTATGAGTACGATTCGTTATAGCTGTGAACAGCTGGAGCGCTTCTGCTGCGATGCATTTGAAAAGTTTGGTTTTACAAAAGAGGAGGCTGCCCAGATCACCGATGTTCTGCTTCTGGCCGATATGTACGGGATCACTTCCCACGGAACCCACCGTCTGGTGCGCTACCGCAACTCCATCAAGAGAGGTTCCGTTCATGTGGACGCTAAGCCCGAGGTGGTATTTGAGACACCGATTTCCGCAGTCATTGACGGACATCATGGCATGGGTCAGCTGACCAGCGTTTTCGCCATGAATATGGCCATTGAGAAGGCGAAAAAAGTGGGCATGTCCTTTGTCACTGTACGAAATTCCAACCATTTCGGTATTGCCGGCTATTACACCAAGATGGCTTGTGATCAGGGTTTGATGGCCATTGCCAGCACCAATACCGAGTCCTTGATGGTACATACCAATTCCAAGCAGCCTTTGCTGGGAACCAATCCCATTGCCATGGCCATGCCTGCAGAGCCTTATCCCTTCTGGTTTGACGCGGCGACCACCGTTGTTTCCCGCGGAAAACTGGAGGTTTGCAATAAGATCGGAAAGCCTCTTGAGGAGGAATGGGCAGTGGATGAGACCGGTGCTGTGTGCACCGATGCAGCCCGTGTGCTGAATTGCTTTATCAATGAAGTGGGAACCGGCGGTATCCTTCCCGTAGGCGGAAGCACCGAGGAGATGGGTAGCCACAAGGGATACGGCTTCGCCATGATGGCTGAGCTGCTTACCGCCATCACCTCCGGCGGTCTGACCTCCAATCATCATCGCAAGAGAGTGGAGGGCAAGGGATCCGGTACCTGTCACGCATTTATCGTTATCGATCCCGCAATTTTCGGAGATCCTCAGGAGATGAAGGATCATCTGTCCACCCTGCTCCGGGAGCTGAGAGAAGCACAGAGAGCAAACCCCGATGTGCCGATCTACACCCATGGTGAGAAGGAGATCCTCAGCTACGAGGACAAAAAGAAGAATGGTCTTGAGTTGAATGTAACCACCGTGGCGGAGATGGTGGAGATCTGTAACCTTCTCGGCATGGACAGTGTGGAGTATCTGGGTGATGTGGATGTCTCCGAGGCGAAGCTTTTCAGTTACGAGAAGAAAAAATAAGCCTTGAAACAATTGACTTTTTCCGATAAAGTTATCTCTAGAAGATCAAAAAAGATGATCGAGGTGACGAAAGATGGCTACGATGAAGAAAATGCTTGAACATATTCAGCTGCCCAGGGTGGCTAAGGTTAGATGTGAGTTTGACCGCAGTGAGATCACTGATGTATCGGCGGCCTTGCAGGAGGAGTTGAGCAAGCCGGAGATTGTCTGCCGGATCAAACCGGGCATGCGGATCGCCGTAGGTGTGGGCAGCAGAGGGCTGGCCAGCCTGGAGATCATGGTCAAAACGTTGGTGGATCGGTTGAAGGAACTTGGAGCTGAGCCCTTCATCGTTCCCACCATGGGCAGTCATGGCGGAGCCACAGCAGAGGGACAAAGAGCAATCCTGGCTTCCTTAGGGATCACTGAGGAGACAATGGGATGTCCTATATGCTCATCCATGGAAACGGTAAAACTGGGTACAGTCCATGTGACTGATCTGGGAGTGGACACAGAAACCTATTTTGATCGCAATGCCTATGAGGCTGACGGCATCGTCACCATCGCCCGGGTAAAACCTCATCCGGCCTTTAAGGATGTGGTGGAGAGTGGTATGTGTAAAATGCTGGTTGTCGGATTTGGCAAGCAGAACGGCGCACAGGCCTATCACACGGCAGCCAACGGACGCATGGGACGTGTGGTGGAGACCGTTGCCGCTCACAACATTGAGAAATGTAACGTTCTCTTTGTGGTTGGCACGGTGGAGAACGCTTACGATCGCGTCTGTGATATCCGTGCGGTACCGGCTGAGTCGGTCATTGAGAGCGATAAGGAGAT
>JAFOFP010000163.1 GCA_017387285.1 Lachnospiraceae bacterium | reverse complement strand
TAGAGCTGCTTTCGCGTCCATTTTGCAGCGAATTTGGGGAACAGACTGAGCGCTGTCAGCTGAGCCACTGCCAACACCCCGGCAAATACCATGTACATATTTTCATCCTGATATGCGTAGCGGAAATAATACACACCGAAGGATGTGGTAGTACAGTAGCCAATCATAAACAGCGCCATGGCAACGGCAGTCACCATCAGCTGATCATTCTTAAACAGCACCCTCACCATATCGCCCAGGGAGGTGTGCTCCTGCTTCTGAAGGCCGGAGCGATCCTCCTTTACGCCAAGGATCGTGAATATCTGGAAAAACCACATGATCGCCACTACGATCAGGGTGAAAACCAGATAACATTTATCCCCGAAAGGGGCAAGGATCGTGGGAATTTGGGTATAAAGAATGACCACAGAAAACATTCCGACACTGGCGCAGATGCGGGCAAAGGAACCGATGCGTTCACGCTCATTTTGATCCTTGGTCAATGCCGGCATGATAGACCAATAGGCAATATCGTTGGTGGTATACGCCATGCCCCAGCAGAGGTAAACCACTGCAAAAAGAGCAATGTACTGTCCCTCCGCAAGGCCGAAGTCTGTAAACAGAAGGATGGTCAGAATGCCCGAGGCAATCATGCCAAATAAAATCCATGGTTTGAACTTGCCCCAGCGTGTCTTGGTATTGTCCACAATGGTTCCCATAATGGGATCATTCAGGGCATCAAACACACGAAATACCATCATTAATGCCGTGATAATCCCCAATCCCTTATTGGACACACCAATGACGCCGGTAATATAATTGATCAGATACATGCTGACTAAGCTGTAAAGCATGTCACGACCAACGGTTCCGAGGCCAAAGCAATAGCGGTTTCTTAACACCTGTTTGTCTGTTTTCATTTTTCTCTCCGTTTGTCGATGGAAAATCACATCATCGTCATATTATTTTTTATGCCGGATCGTCTTATGACGTCTTAACCACCCGGAATTCGTAGGGTTTCAGCACTGCCCCATTCTCATCCCCATAATTTCCGATCAGTATCTCCCCGTCCACCGGATCGATCCGTTTCTCTTTGCGGCTCATGTTGCAGAGCACCGTCACCTTCTCGTCCTCTGCCTCCCGCTCAAATATGTATACATCCTTCGGAGAAGAAAGTTTTCTGTAATCACCCCACTGAAGTGCATTACTAGACCTCCTTAGGCGAATCATTTCCCGATAAAAAGACAATACACCATCTGCACGTTCTTCTTCCGCAGCCACATTGATGAAACTGCAGTTGGGATTTACTGCCAGCCAGGGCTTGCCTGTGGTAAATCCGCCCAGCTCGTCGCCGGTCCACTGCATAGGTGTTCTGGCGTGATCGCGGCTGGTCTTTCGGATCAGGCTCCACCGAAGGGATGGCCACATGCCCATCTTTCTGGCGGTCTCATTGACCGTATGACTCTCCACATCCTCGATATCGTCAAGGGATCGGAAAGGATAATTGGTCATACCGATCTCCTGGCCCTCATAAATATATGCGGTTCCTCTGAGGCACAGGTTCAATCCTCCCAGCATCTTAGCGCTGACCTCTCTCATTCCTCCCTCATCACCGAAACGGCTCACCGAGCGGGGCTGATCGTGATTTTCCAGATAATTGGCCGCCCACTGGATCTCCCGCTGCCATTTGTCCAGACGATCAATCAGCTTCTGAGGCCGATAAGGCACCTTGAACCACTTCACACCGATCTGATCACACTCCATGTGCTCGAACCCGAATACCATGTCAAGCTCTCCCCGTTCCCGGTTGCACAGGTCTCCGGCCATCTTTGTATCCACCATCACCGTCTCTCCTACGGTGAAGCAATCATACTTGCTCAGCACATCTTTGCGAAGTCTTTGCAAAATATCATGACAGCCTTCTGTGGACAGATAATGCTCAATGCCCGTCAAAGCCAGCTGCTTCTTTCCATCTGCCAAGGTGTTTTTGTAGATAATATTGATGACATCGCAGCGGAAGCCTGCGATCCCCTTGTCCAGCCAGAACCGCAGCACATCACAGATCTCATCGTAAACCTTGGGATTGTGCCAGTTCAGATCCGGCTGTTTTTTCGCAAACAAATGAAGATAATACTCGTCATCTCCCACCGGCTCCCACACATCTCCGGCAAAGAAAGAGCCCCAGTTATTGGGCACCTTGCCGTCCTTGCCCTTACGGAAATAATAGTAGTCACGGTACTCCGGATCTCCTGCCAACGCCTTCTTAAACCATGGATGCTCATCGGAGGTGTGGTTGATGACCAGATCCATGATGATCCGTATGCCGCGAGCCTTGGCCTCGGCGATCAGCCGATCCATGTCCTCCATGGTGCCGAAATCCGGATGGATTCCGCAGTAATCGGAGATATCGTAACCGTTGTCGCAGTTGGGGCTGGGATAAACGGGACTCAGCCAGAGAATATCCACCCCGAGGGACTTCAAGTAATCTAATTTAGAAATAATTCCGGGAATATCGCCGATGCCGTCCCCATTGCTGTCACAGAAGGAGCGGGGATAGATTTGGTAGACGATACCGTTTTGCCACCAGTGTTTCTGCATCATACTTATACCAACTTCTCCTCATCAAACTCATCCAGCCACTTTGCAGCC
>JAFOFP010000162.1 GCA_017387285.1 Lachnospiraceae bacterium | reverse complement strand
TCCCGGCAGAAAGCCTTGTAAAATCCGGCATATGTATCGAAACCGTAGCGAAGCGCCGCATCGGTCTTACTTGATCCCTGCTTCATGGCATAACCCCCGCCTGCCTTGCCAGATCTTCGGCCGTAATTTCTGCTTGGAGATTTTCCTCAATGTAATCGATACTGTGCTGAATGATCGTCCGATTGTCCACCTCACCACTCCATTCTTTTGTGTTGTAGCTACGAATTGATCATAGCACACAATTGGGAGAAATACATTTCCATTCTTGCTGATTTGAAACAAGAAGAGCCGAGATTACTCCCCGGCCCATAATCCATGTTCACTATTCACCAAACGAAAACGCTACCACCTCTGCGGTTTTTATGTAAATGCCATGATAATCAACGCAATGACCGCCAACCAAATCAATACAAACGGTACGGCATAGTACCATTTTTCAGGGCTTCCGTTTCCCCACATCCCTTCTGCTCGACGTCTGCAATCCATAAACACCTCATCAGGGATGCATTTGACACACCAGGCAATCAACGCCGGCAAAATGATGAGATCGTCCAGGTATCCCAAAACCGGGATAAAATCCGGGATGAGATCGATAGGGGAAAGGGCATACACCACAACCACCGCCGCAATGATCTTCGCATACCACGGGGTTCTCTTTTCCTTAAGGGCGAGAAACACTGCAGGAATGTCTGTCTTTAGTTTTTTGGCTCTGTCCGTCAGCTTACTCATGTTAGAATATATATCCTCTTTTACTTGTATGTCATCTGCATCAACTTCTTTTATAGTTTACCACAGAATTTTCTATTTTTCAAACAGTCCCTTACTCCATTATTTATTTAATAAATACACAAATAAATTCAAATACCCGGCAAAGGTCACCCACAGTAAATAAGGCAGCATCAGTTTCGCCGCCGTAGGTGAAATATCTTTGAATAGCCGGATGCACAAAATAATCAATAGCCAGATGTGTACCAGCCAGAAAAAAGCCAGCAACCGCATTTCCAGATGAAAAAAGATGATGGACCATGCAAAATTCATGGCCAGCTGTATGCCGTAAACCGTCAGTGCCGAATTTCTCTCTGCAGGAAATGCCTCCTCGGATGTGACCACCAGGTAGGATGCCAGACCCATCATCAGGTACAATATGGTCCATACAACAGGGAATAGCCATCCCGGCGGAGACATCGGCGGCTGATTCAGCTGCTGAAAGGCTTCCATTCCTCCCCGGCTGATCCAACCTGAAATTGCTCCACCCACCAGCGGGATCAGCAGACAAATTGCCAATTTCTTTTTATCTACCCTCAAAACACTGCACCTCCGTGTGTCGCTGTTATCAGCATACGCACGGAGGTGCTCTTTTATTCGTTTCAATTCACATGCTGCGGCCCAGTCCGTTTTCTGTGATCATTTACGTTCCTTTTGGGCCTCTTCTTCACAGGGCAGAGGAATCTTACGTTCCTTCTTCGCCAGATACCCGATGGCCTTGAAATACCGGCCGTTAGCCAACGCATTCATGGCGTGGGCCAGCTTCATCTGGATCATGCCACCACCGCCGCTCTGAATCAACGAGCGAGGGCAATTTCTGGGAATCAGATTCAGAATAAACTCCTGATTCTTCAGCAGAGCGTCCCGCTCCTTTCCCTCCGGCAGCTTCTCATATTTATCCCCGTTTTTCTCCAGACCCCAGATCAGCAGATTATAGATCCACCGGCTGGTAGGCACCTGACGATAGTCGCCCAGAGGTGACTCTATGGTGAAGGGATAAATCTTCGGCTCCGCAGGAATGGGTCTGCCAATGGTTTCTGCAAAGAGGTCGTCCAGAATACTGTTTCGTCCAATGTTTCCGTAAGCTGCCACCACATCCGGGGAGTAGGGCGCTTCCACCGCCTCATATCCACTCAATGTGATCATACCGGTCAGCCGGATATCCTGACTGGATGCACCCACCAAAATCGGATAATCACCATTCTCAGTAACCCACTGATGGAGCTTCGTATGATAATAGGAAAGATCTGTCTCAGCGAACCGCAGCGTGACAGCTTTGCTCTCCCCCGCTTTCAGCCGCACCTTGGCAAAAGCCTTCAATTCCTTGTCCGCCTTAAACACAGTGGTATTGGCATTTTTGCCCACATAAAGCTGTACCACTTCGGCTCCGTCCCGGTCACCGGTGTTGGTCACAGTCACCGTCGCCTTCACCTGCCCGCCTTCATGACAAATCTGCAGATCATGGTAAGCAAATTCGGTGTAGCTCAATCCATAGCCGAAGGGGTATCGGATCCGATCAGGAAGACGATCAAAATAGCGATATCCTACAAAAATATTTTCACGGTATGTCTCGATCTTCTTTTTTCCGTAGGAACCGCCACCGGGAATATCCATGCAGATCTTCATCCATGTTTCAGACAATCGTCCGCCGGGATTTGCCTCACCGTAGATGATCCGGCGCACTGCCTCGCCGCCGTTCTGTCCGGGTAAGAACATATTTAAGATGCCGTCCACCTCGTCGGCAAAGGGCAGTTCCATGGGACTTCCACCGAACAAAATTACTACAATTTCCGGGGATTGTTCATAAAGCTGTTCCAGCAGTTTTAACTGATTCTCCGGCATACTCAGATCTTTTCGATCAAAGCCCTCACTCTCAAACCGTTCGGTAAGACCGCCGAAGAAGAGGATTACGTCAGCCTTCTCCGCCTCTCTCAATACCTCATCCACCAGCTCCTCGTCCGCCCGGTGGGTAGATGCATGATACCCCTGCGCATAAGTGTACGCCTCACCGGCCTGATCAAAGGCCTGCCTGGGTGAGGTCAGATACTTAGGACAGATACCGCTGGAGCCTGCTCCCTGATATCTCATCTCCTCAAACAATTCTCCCACGATCAAAACTTTCTGGTGGCGGTTCAGAGGAAGTATCCCCTCATTTTTCAGAAGAACAGCGCAGTCTGTGGCCATATCAGCGGCCATATCGTTGTGATCTCTCAGAAGGGCATTCATATCCTTTTCTGCCGAAACGTCCTCTCCGGTTTTCGACTGTTCGCCCTCTCCGACTCCGTTCTTTTCAAGTACATCTGCCCTGACTTTCCTGCTGTCTGCCACCAGTTTGAGCACATTGGCCACTGCCAGATCCAGTTCCTCCAAGGACAGTTCTCCACTCTCAACTGCCCCGACAATGGATGCTCGGTTGGCCAGCACACCGCCGGGCATGTCCAGATCCAATCCGGCCTTCACACCGGCCACGCGATCACGGACAGCTCCCCAGTCACTCATGACCAGTCCGTCAAAGCCCCATTCTCCCCGGAGGACATCCGTGAGCAGCCATTTGTTTTCGGAGGCATGGGTACCATTGACCTTATTGTAAGAACACATCATCGTCCGAGGATGAGACTCTTTCACACAAATCTCAAAGGGCTTAAGAAAAATCTCTCTCGCAGCACGCTCATCAATCACTGAATCGCCCATATAGCGGAAATTTTCACTGTTATTCAAGGCAAAATGTTTCGGACAGGCTGCCGTTCCCGTGGACTGAACGCCCCTGGTAAAGGCTGCAGCCATCTTTCCGGCCAGGACGGGATCCTCCGAATAATACTCGAAATTACGTCCGCAGCGGGGATCCTTTTTAATGTTCAAGGCCGGTCCCAACAAAACATCCACGTCGTAGGCCACACATTCCTCACCGATGGCCTGTCCCATTTTCTCCACATTCTCCGGATTCCAGCTGTTAGCCATGGATACCGAGGTAGGAAATGCCGTGGAAGGATATGCGTTTCCAAGCCCCATCACGCCCTCACCGTGGGCATTGGCCTTCTTTCTCACTCCGATGGGACCATCGGTGAGATAAACCGACGGAATCTCCAGTCTGGGCACTGCGTTGGTCATCCACGATTGATACCCCTCCAAAAGGGCAGCTTTTTCGGTTATGGTCAATTCATTGAGCAAGGTATGGATTTCTTTCATGGTACAAATTCCTTTCCCGAAGTTCCGTTTAAAATAAATGTCTTTTCCATAGAATACCACAATCAGGCTTCAAACACAAACATATTCGAACAAAATGCAAAAGACTGCCATGGAATTGCCCGTGACAGTCCTCTGCTTTTATTCACTTAATTTTTTACATCTGCTTTCTCACGATACGATACTCATCGGCAAACTGGAAATAGGGACATTCTTTATAAGAACGCTCCGCCAATCTGGCAATGTCATCCTCATCCATCGCCACCGAGCAGGTCCACTCATCGTATTCCTCATCGTACTCGTAATTTCCACACATCTCACAGCTGTTTGCCATGTCTATCTCTCCGACAATTAGAATCTGAATTTATCCTCAAAGTAGTTCTTCAGCTCTGCGATCGGTACACGAACCTGTGCCATGGTATCACGGTCACGAACAGTCACCGCACCATCGGTCTCGGACTCGAAGTCGTAGGTGATACAGAAAGGAGTTCCGATCTCATCCTGTCTGCGATAACGCTTACCGATATTTCCACGGTCATCGAACTCACAGTTGTAGTACTTGGACAGCTCTGCGTAGATCTTCTCAGCGCCCTCATTGAGCTTCTTGGACAGGGGAAGCACACCGATCTTAACGGGAGCCAATGCGGGATGGAAGTGAAGCACGGTACGAACATCGCCGCCCTCCAGCTCCTCCTCGTCGTATGCGCTGCACAGGAATGCCAGAGTTACACGGTCAGCACCCAGTGAAGGCTCTACTACATAGGGAACATATCTCTGCTTCTTCTCATCATCAAAGTAGCTCATATCCTCGCCGGATACATTCTGATGCTGGGTCAGGTCGTAGTCGGTACGGTCAGCAATACCCCACAGTTCGCCCCAACCGAAGGGGAACAGGAACTCAAGGTCAGTGGTCGCCTTGGAATAGAAGCAAAGCTCCTCGGGAGAATGATCACGAGCACGCAGCTCGTCCTCGTTCATGCCCAGTGCCTTTAACCAGTCGATACAGTACTGCTTCCAGTATGCAAACCACTCCAGATCGGTGCCGGGCTCACAGAAGAACTCCAGCTCCATCTGCTCGAACTCACGGGTACGGAAGGTGAAGTTACCGGGAGTGATCTCGTTACGGAAGGACTTACCGATCTGACCGATACCGAAGGGGATCTTCTTACGGGAAGTACGCTGTACATTCTTGAAGTTTACGAAAATACCCTGTGCGGTCTCGGGACGAAGATATACGGTATTCTTTGCATCCTCGGTTACGCCCTGGAAGGTCTTGAACATCAGGTTGAACTGACGGATATCGGTGAAATCATGCTTTCCGCAGGTAGGGCAGGGAATCTGATGCTCCTCAACGAAGTTCTTCATCTGCTCCTGACTCCATGCATCCACGGAACCCTCGATGGTCATGCCCTTCTCCTCCAGATAATCCTCGATGAGCTTATCTGCACGGAAACGCTCATGACAGCTCTTACAATCCATCAGCGGATCGGAGAAACCGCCAAGATGGCCGGATGCCACCCAAGTCTGGGAATTCATCAGGATCGCACAGTCAACACCTACATTGTAGGGACTCTCCTGCACGAACTTCTGCCACCATGCACGCTTAACGTTGTTCTTTAACTCTACACCCAGATTACCGTAATCCCAGGTGTTTGCCAGACCGCCGTAAATCTCGGAGCCCGGATAAACGAAGCCTCTGGACTTGGCCAGTGCCACGATTTTTTCCATAGTCTTTTCCATTGGTTTATACCTCTCTTTATGTCATATTGTAATGATCATTTACTGCTGCTGCAAACTTCACGGGGCTTACTTGTAAACAATGTAAGAAACCTCACCTGCGGGCGTCTCCACGGTAGCACTGTTGACGTAGGTGATGTTTGTGCTCATGTACTTGATCTCACCCTGGACCTGCAGAACGGTGGCACCCTCACAGACAACCACATGATAGCTGTCCTTCTTCAACACCTTATCCACGGTAACTGCCTCACCTGCCACATCGATGAAGCTGCCGGAAAGGCTCTTGCCCGCAGCCTTCATCTGCTCAACGGTATATGAGGTAACAGCCTTCAGACCGTCGGAAGTCAGGTTCAAATCATTGATGGCAATGTAATCAGCAGGGGTCGCACACTCAAGAATCAGTGTCACATTTCCCTTGGACTCGGTGAGTTTTCCGATGGCAACGGGCAGTCTTGCTGCTCCCTCTGCCAGATCGGATGCATAGGCATGGGCAACACCGGCCTTCTCCTGATTGTATGCGATAACCAGCTCTTCTACATATTCTTTCAGCTCTGCCAGGCTATAGTACGCTTCCGAAAATGAAGTAATCTCTGCTCCCGCCGCAGTGCCGTCATCTCTGATATAGAGACTGGACCGGGTAGGCTCAAAGACGTCCGTCTTTTCCTGCTCGCAGCCGGTGAGCACACCGACACACAGAATAAGCGCCATGAACAAAGCTGCAAAACGCTTTATCTTCATCTATATTCCTCCTTAAAAGAATAACTCTCTGTATTGTAACCTTTTTTTAGGAGAATTTCAATACTCAAACGACATCTGTAATATAAATTTAATGTTCTAAAATGACATCTTTTTCCACATTATTACCAGATTTACACCCAATCTGCCTGCACCGCCTCCAAAATAGGCAGCGACTTAAACTCCTTTTCCAGAAAACGGAGACGATTCCTGGCTGTGAACCGGATCAGCTCCCGAAGCTTTTCCTCTGTGAGGGTAAACGTAAACAGACGTTCCGGCGGCGAAGTCAGGATATATTCCAGAGCATACCGGACACCTTCACTCAATCGTCCCTGCTCCTCATGGAGATAGTCTCCGTTGAGCATCATGATTTTCAGTTCAAACACCGCACGCACCAGCGGATTGGGAAGATGCTCATTGGACAGCGCCCGCAGTGCCTGATAAAGAAGCTTCATCACCACTGCTTCGTCAGCATTCTCTCTGGTATAAAACTCCGTCAGCTCCAGAAAATAAAACCCATAACAAGCCCGTTCAGGATCGGCCGCCAGCTCATCGAAATAGGTTTTTACCTCGATGTTCCGAACCGTGTAGGAATTTCGTCCCTCATAGAGGGCAAACTTGCCGAAGGTGAACTGGCGGCAGCCGGCCATCAGTGCACTCTTGGGACGCCTTGCCCCACGGGCAAAGGCTGAAATCTTGCCGCGTTCCAGGGTCAGCAAACAGAGCCGCCGATCATACTCCCCCATCGGCGACGAAGAAAGCACCATTCCTGTCACTGTCACGAACTCATCCATGATA
>JAFOFP010000161.1 GCA_017387285.1 Lachnospiraceae bacterium | reverse complement strand
GCTCAGTTCGGCCACGATTCGAAATGAGATGTCGGATCTGGAGGAGATGGGACTGATCGTTCAGCCTCACACCTCTGCGGGACGTATTCCCACCGACACCGGCTATCGCCTTTATGTTGACCGTTTGATGAATGCTCAGCGCCAGGAGGTCACCGAGGCCAAGGAGTTTTTGGTTCAGCGGGTTGACCGGTTGGAGCAGATGCTCAAGCAGATGGCGAAGCTTCTGGCGGTGAATACCAACTATGCCACCATGATCTCCGGACCTCGCTACGGCGGAGCGAAGCTTAAGTTTATTCAGCTGTCCAGGATGGAGGGCAGTAAGCTGCTGGCGGTGGTGGTTGCCGAGAGCAACGTGATCAAAAATACGGTCATGGATGTGGAGACAGAGATCACCGATGAGGGGCTTCTGGCATTGAACTTGTTGTTAAATCAAAATCTTTGCGGTCTGACGCTGGATGAGATCAATTTGGGCATGATCGCGCGGATAAAAGAGCAGTCCGAGGGACATGATGATATCGTGGAAAAGGTACTGGGTGCGGTTGCTGATGCCATCCGCGGCGATGAGGAGGCACCGATCTACACCAGCGGTACCACAAACATCTTCAAGTATCCGGAACTTTCCGGCGGCGACAAAGCCAGTCAGATTTTGGCGGCCTTTGAAGAGAAAAAGCAGCTGACCAATCTGTTGACGGATCATCTGGACAGTACAGAGAATCAGGGTATTCAGGTGTATATCGGCAAAGAGACTTCCGTGCAGAGCATGAAGGACTGCAGTGTGGTCACCGCCACCTATGAGCTTTCCGACGGAGTGAAGGGCAGCATCGGTATCGTGGGACCTAAGCGTATGGATTATGAAAAGGTGGTTTCCACCTTGCAGACGCTGATGGCGCAGATGGATCTGATCTACCGTAAGCCTGACGAGGAGAATTGAGCGTTTCACATGGGTGAGGCAGTGTGCCGATCCCGTGATGAGAGAAAGGATAGATGAAATGGCAGAACAAAATGTAAACGAAGTGATCGATGAGACCACAGAGCAGGAAGAGACCGTTGAGACTTCTGCAGAGGATACGGTCGAGACGGAGTGCTTTGAGGAGCAGGTGATCGAGGAAGAGGCTGAGGCTCCCGGAGACGGGGATGCCGACAAGGCAGACAAAAAAAGCTTCTTCAAAAAGAAAGAGAAAAAAGATAAGAAGGATCTTCAGATTGAGGAGCTCACCGATCGGGTGAAACGCCAGATGGCGGAGTTTGATAACTACAGAAAGCGCACCGACCGTGAGAAAGCAGTTATGTTTGATCTGGGATCCAGAAATGTCATTGAGAAGATGCTTCCGGTCGTGGATAACTTTGAGAGAGGCCTGGCGGCGATCCCCGAGACGGAGAAAACTTCTGCGGTGGCTACCGGCATGGAGATGATCTACAAGCAGCTGATGACCACGCTTTCCGATCTGGGCGTAAAACCCATCGAGGCGGTTGGTCAGCCCTTCGACCCCAACTTCCACAACGCAGTGATGCATGTGGATGATGACAGTCTGGGTGAGAATGTGGTGGCTGAGGAGTTTCAGAAGGGATATATGCACCACGACAGCGTGATCCGCTGCAGTATGGTGAAAGTGGCAAACTGATTGCAGCAATGGCACAGAGCGAAAGCTTGTGATTGCATAAATGGTAAAGGTAATTGATTGTTCTAAGAGATAAATCTAGGAGGAAATAAAATGAGCAAGATTATTGGTATTGACTTGGGAACCACAAATTCCTGTGTAGCCGTAATGGAAGGTGGAAAGCCCGTTGTTATCGCAAACACCGAGGGTGTTCGTACCACCCCTTCCGTAGTAGCATTCACAAAGACCGGAGAGCGTCTGGTTGGTGAGCCTGCAAAGCGTCAGGCAGTAACCAACTCTGAGAAGACCATCTCCTCCATCAAGCGTCACATGGGTACCGACTATAAGGTAACCATCGATGACAAGAAGTATTCTCCTCAGGAGATCTCCGCGATGATCCTTCAGAAGCTGAAGGCAGATGCAGAGAGCTACCTTGGTGAGAAGGTTGATTCTGCAGTGATCACTGTACCTGCATATTTCAACGACGCACAGCGTCAGGCAACCAAGGATGCCGGTAAGATCGCAGGCCTTGAGGTTAAGCGTATCATCAACGAGCCCACCGCAGCTGCACTGGCTTACGGTCTGGACAACGAGGGTGAGCAGAAGATCCTGGTATATGACCTGGGCGGCGGTACCTTCGACGTTTCCATCATCGAGATCGGCGACGGCGTTATCGAGGTTCTGGCAACCAACGGTGACACCTTCCTCGGCGGAGATGATTTCGACAACAAGCTGACTGATTACATGCTGGCTGAGTTCAAGCGTCTGGAGGGTGTAGATCTGTCCAAGGATAAGATGGCACTTCAGAGATTTAAGGAAGCAGCAGAGAAGGCGAAGAAAGAGCTGTCCTCCGCTACTACCACCAATATTAACTTGCCCTTCATCACTGCTACCAGTGAGGGCCCTAAGCACTTCGATATGAACCTGACCCGTGCAAAGTTCAACGAGCTGACCCACGATCTGGTAGAACGCACTGCTGTACCCGTACAGAACGCACTGCGCGATGCAGGTCTGACCGCAGCTGAGATCGATAAAGTTCTGCTGGTAGGCGGATCCACCCGTATTCCTGCTGTACAGGATAAGGTACGTCAGTTGACCGGTAAGGAGCCCAACAAGAGCCTGAACCCCGATGAGTGTGTGGCACTGGGTGCTTCCATTCAGGGCGGTAAGCTGGCAGGCGATGCCGGCGCAGGCGATATCCTTCTGCTGGATGTTACTCCCCTGTCTCTGTCTATCGAGACCATGGGCGGTATCGCAACCAGACTGATCGAGCGCAACACCACCATTCCTACCCGTCACAGCCAGATCTTCTCCACCGCTGCTGACAATCAGACCGCTGTAGACATCAATGTACTGCAGGGTGAGCGTCAGTTTGCCCGTGACAACAAGAGCCTTGGCCAGTTCAGACTGGATGGAATTCCCCCTGCAAGAAGAGGTGTTCCTCAGATCGAGGTTACCTTTGATATCGATGCAAACGGTATCGTAAATGTATCCGCTAAGGATCTGGGAACCGGCAAGGAGCAGCACATCACCATCACCGCAGGTTCCAATATGTCCGATGCGGATATCGAGAAGGCAGTTAAGGAAGCTGCTGAGTTCGAGGCACAGGATAAGAAGCGCAAGGAAGGCATCGATGCGAGAAACGAGGCAGACTCCATGGTATTCCAGGTTGAGAATGCTCTGAAGGATCACGGCGACAAGATCGATGCAGGCGCACGCAGCCAGGTTGAGGCTGACCTTGCTTCCCTGAAGGCAGTTGTTGATGCAACTGCAAACATGGAGATCAGCGAGTCTCAGTTGGATGAACTGAAGGCAGGTAAGGAGAAGCTGATGAACAGTGCACAGCAGCTGTTCGCAAAGATGTATGAGCAGGCTCAGGGCGCACAGGGTGGGGCTGATTACAGTCAGGCCAACTACGGACAGTCCGCAGGCCCCAATGATGATGTAGTGGATGCAGACTTCAAAGAGGTTTAATCAAGTTTAACCGTTCAGCCATGGCATACAGATGAATCCGATCTGTTTGTGTGAACGAGTACATTGTACGCGGCATGAGTTGAGCATAGTATGATAAAAAAAGCCCATCTCACAGCCAAAACTGTGAGGTGGGCATACTGCGTAAAAATGATGATACATTTTTGCCGGGAGGAGAGTTATGGCAGAAGCGAAAAGAGATTATTACGAGGTGCTCGGTGTGCCGAAGACTGCCACAGATGCAGACTTGAAGAAGGCATACCGCGTACTTGCGAAGAAATATCATCCGGACACCAATCAGGGCAATCCGGAGGCCGAGGCTAAGTTCAAGGAGGCTTCGGAGGCTTATGCGGTGCTGAGTGACGCGGAGAAGCGTAAGCAGTACGACCAATTCGGCCATGCTGCCTTTGAGCAGGGCGGCGGAGCCGGAGCAGGCGGTTTCGATTTCGGCGGTTTTGATTTCGGCGGTGACATTTTTGGTGATATCTTCGGTGATCTGTTCGGTGGCGGCCGCAGAAGTCAGTCCGCCTACAACGGGCCCATGAAGGGTGCCAATATTCACACCACGCTGCGCATCACCTTCGAGGAGGCGGTTTTCGGCTGCGAGAAGGAGATCGAGATCACTTCCAAAGACGAGTGCAGCGAGTGTCACGGAACCGGTGCAAAGCCGGGAACCCAGCCGGAGACTTGTTCCCGCTGTGGAGGAAAGGGTCAGGTGGTATTTACCCAGCAGTCTATGTTTGGTATGGTGAGAAATGTCCAGGCCTGCCCCGATTGCGGCGGTACCGGAAAGATCATCAAGGAAAAATGTCCCAAGTGTTACGGAACCGGATTTACCAGCTCCAGAAAGAAGATACAGGTTACCGTCCCTGCCGGTATCGACAATGGTCAGACCCTTCGCGTCTCCGGTAAGGGAGAGGAAGGTACCAAGGGTGGCGGCAGAGGCGACCTGCTGGTACAGGTGATCGTATCCAGCCATCCCAAGTTCAACCGTCAGGATAACAATATCTACACCGAGGAGCCCATCTCCTTTGTGACAGCGGCACTGGGTGGAACCATCCGCATCAAGACCGTTGATGGAGAGGTGGAGTATGAGGTGAAGCCCGGAACCCAGACCGATACCCGTATCCGCCTGCGCGGTAAGGGAGTGCCTTATCTGAGAAACAAGCAGACCAGAGGCGACCACTACGTGACCCTTATTGTGCAGGTGCCTGAGCGCCTGAACAAGGAGCAGAGAGAGGCGCTGATGGCATTTGATGAGGCCATGAAGGGAAACAGGCCCGACGGTGATAAGCCTAAGAAGAAAGGCATCTTCAAATAAGGAGAGTAATGACTATGCAATGGAATCGATTTACCATAGATACGACCACCGAGGCGGTGGACCTCATCAGCAGTATGCTGGATGAACTTGGCGTGGAGGGCATTGAGATTGAGGATCATGTGCCGCTCACCGAGAGTGAGACCAAGGGGATGTTTATCGACATTCTCCCTGATTTAGGGCCCGATGACGGCAGAGCGAAGGTTTCCTTCTACCTTGATGTGGATGTGGACCCTGAGGAATTGCTTGTACAGGTGCGTGAGGGTCTGGAAGAGTTGAAGCTGTTTGTCAATATCGGAGAGGGAACCATTTCTGAGAGTCAGACCGAGGATAAGGACTGGATGAACAATTGGAAAGAGTATTTTAAGCCATTTACGGTTGATGATATTCTGATCAAGCCCACATGGGAGGAGATTCCCGAGGAACACAAGGATAAGCTGATGATTCAGATTGATCCCGGTACTGCATTCGGCACCGGAACCCATGAGACCACTCAGCTTTGCATCCGTCAGATCCGCAAGTGGCTGAAGGAGGGCGATACCGTCCTCGACGTGGGAACCGGAAGCGGTATTCTGGCTATTGCTGCCCTGAAGCTGGGTGCAATGTATGCCTTTGGTACCGATCTGGACGAAAATGCCATCGTGGCTGCGGCGGAGAATGCAGAAGTAAACGGTATCACGGCAGATCAGTTCAAGGTGATCGCAGGAAATATTATTGACGATGAGGCCGTACAGGCCATGACCGGCATGGAGTGCTACGATATTGCAGTTGCCAATATTCTGGCACCGGTTATTATCATGCTTCAGGGCGAGATCGCAAAGCACATCAAACATGGCGGTATGTTCATCACCTCCGGTATTATCAATACCTGGGAGGAGAGAGTGCTGGAAGCATTTTCCGGTAATGACGAGTTTGAAGTGGTGGATGTGGCCCATCAGGGAGAATGGGTTGCCATTACCGCACGCCGTAAATAATTGGTGTTAAGTCGTATGAGGTAATTACGTCGGAGGAACTGACCATGTATCAGTTTTTTGTTGAACCTGAGCAGATCGGGCCGGAGTGGACGACTATTACCGGTCCCGATGTAAATCATATCCGCAATGTCCTTCGGATGAAGCCCGGAGAGGCAGTCCGCATCAGCGACGGCAAAGGTTCCTGTTATGACGGGACCGTTGATACGCTGCAGAGCGATGAGATCATTGTCCGGTTGACCGGGGAGAAAATGGAGAGTACAGAGCTTCCGGTGGAAGTGGTACTCTTTCAGGGACTGCCCAAGAGCGATAAGATGGAATGGATCATCCAGAAAAACACAGAGCTTGGCGTTGGTGCCATTGTGCCGGTGGCCACCAGCCGTGCTGTGGTCAAGCTGGATGAGAAAAAGGCTGACAGCAAGGTGAAACGCTGGAACGGGATTGCCGAGGCGGCGGCCAAGCAGTCCAAACGGACCCTTATCCCCGAAGTTCGTTCCGTATTGAGTTTCAAACAGGCACTTCTGGAATCAGCGACCTTTGATGTCAAGCTGATGCCCTATGAAAATGCGGAAGGCATGGCTTTTACACGCAAATGTATCGGTGAGATCAGACCGGGCGCTAAGGTGGCGGTGTTCATCGGTCCCGAGGGAGGATTTTCCGAGGAAGAGGTGAAGGCTGCTTCTGAGATGGGATTTTTACCCATTACATTGGGCCGAAGGATCCTTCGGACAGAGACGGCAGGCATGAGTGTGCTGTCCATGATCAGCTATGCATTGGAAAATTAATTGAAACAGGCCGCACACAGGCCGGCGAGGATGTTATATGGAAGCGTATTTGGATAATTCAGCCACCACAAGGGTGTTGGATTCCGTGAAAGAAATTATGATCAAAACCATGACCGAGGATTATGGCAACCCCTCCTCTCTTCATCGGAAGGGCGTGGATGCGGAGCATTATGTGAAGGCGGCCAGGGAAGAGATCGCGAGGACCTTAAAGGCTAAGCCGGCGGAGATCATTTTCACTTCCGGCGGCACGGAGTCAAACAATATGGCCATTATTGGTACAGCGTTGGCTAACCGCAGACGGGGAAATCATATTATTACCTCTACCATTGAGCACGCTTCCGTCTACAATGTATTTGGTTTCTTGGAGGAGGAAGGTTTCCGGGTTTCCTATGTACCGGTAGACGAGCATGGACACCTTCGGATCGATGAGTTGGAAAAGGTGTTGGATGATGAGACCATTCTGGTATCGGTCATGTATGTAAATAACGAGATCGGTTCGGTCAATCCCATCGGAGAGATTTCCAAGGCGGTGAAGACCAAATGTCCCAGAGCGCTGATCCATGTGGATGCCATTCAGGCCTATGGTAAATTCCGCATCTGCCCCAAGCAGCAGGGGATCGACCTGCTGAGCGTCAGTGCCCACAAGATCCACGGACCCAAGGGGATCGGTTTTCTCTATGTGAAGGAGGGGACGAAGATTCGTCCGATCCTTTACGGAGGCGGCCAGCAGAAAGGAATGCGCTCCGGTACAGACAATGTACCCGGCGCGGCAGGTCTCGGTGTGGCAGCGAGGGAAATGTATTATGACTTTGACAAAAAAGCAGATTATCTGTATCATATAAAGGAAACATTCATTCGCAGGCTGGGCGAAGTGGAAGGCACCCGGGTAAACGGCCTCACAGGGCGGGACAGCGCCCCTCATGTGGTCAGCGTCAGCTTCGATGGTGTTCGCAGCGAGGTACTTCTCCATGCATTGGAGGATAAGGGGGTATATGTATCTTCCGGTTCTGCCTGCTCTTCCAATCATCCTGCAGTCAGCGGAACGTTGAAGGGCATCGGTGTGGAGAAGGAATATCTGGACGCGACCCTGCGGTTTAGCTTCAGTATATTCACCACCGAGGAGGAAATCGATTACGCCATCGATTGTCTGAAGGCATTATTACCGGTGCTGAGACGGTATCGCAGGATGTGAGGATGGAAACAGACCAAAAGGATGAAATGAAACGGGAAGCCGGTCAGACGGCAGAAAAGAGGAAACCATGGTTCAGGTGTTTTTGATCAAATATGCGGAGATCGCCATCAAGGGAAAGAACCGCTATCTGTTTGAGGATGCTCTGGTGCGCCAGATGCGCAGAGCGCTGTATAAAATTGACGGACAGTTTAAGGTGTTTAAGGAGTCAGGTCGTGTCTATGTGAAGGCGGAAGCTCATTTTGACTACGACGAGGTGGTGGATTGCCTGCAGAAAATCTTCGGTATCGTGGCGATCTGCCCCATTGTGCAGAAGGCGAAGATGAATTTCGAGGAGCTGAAGAAAGAGGTTCTTGCCCACATCGACAGCGAATATCCGGACAAAAACTTTACCTTTAAGGTATTTACCCGTCGCGTGGACAAATCCTTCCCCATGGAGTCCAACGATGTGAATGCGGCTTTGGGAGAGGCGATTCTGGAAGCATTTCCGGAGACAAAGGTAGATGTCCATGATCCGGAGGTAAAGATCAATGTGGAGCTGCGTCCTACCTTAGTTAATATTTATTCCAAGTCTATTCCCGGTCAGGGCGGTATGCCTGCCGGAACTGCAGGCAAGGCTACCCTGCTGCTTTCCGGCGGAATCGACAGTCCCGTTGCCGGCTACATGATCGCAAAGAGAGGCGTTACCCTGGATGCCGTATATTTCCATGCTCCGCCATATACCAGTGAGCGTGCAAAGGAAAAGGTAGTGGATCTGGCGAAGTTAGTGGCGGTTTATACCGGCCCCATCCGTCTCCATGTGATCAACTTTACCGATATTCAGCTGTATATTTACGACCAGTGTCCCCACGATGAGCTGACCATCATCATGCGCCGTTATATGATGCGGATCGCAGAGATGATCGCCAGAGAGTCCGACAGCTTAGGACTGATCACCGGAGAGAGCCTGGGTCAGGTGGCATCTCAGACCATTCAGAGTCTGGCCGTGACCAACGAAGTGTGCACCCTGCCCGTATACCGTCCGTTGATCGCATTTGATAAGGATGATATCGTGAAGATCGCGAAGAAGATCAACACCTTCGAGACATCCATCCTGCCCTACGAGGATTGCTGCACCATCTTTGTGGCAAAGCATCCCGTAACCAAGCCTATCGTAAAGGCTATCGCAAAGTCAGAGGAAAATCTGGCCGAGAAAATCGACGAGATGGTAGCGAGAGCACTGGAGACGAGAGAAATTATTGATGTAGAAGCTTAGGAGGTAAGATGAGAGCTGCTTTACACAATTTGGGTTGTAAGGTAAATGCATATGAGACCGAGGCCATGCAGCAGCTTTTGGAGGCTGCCGGCTATGAGATCGTTCCTTTCGAGGAAGCGGCAGATGTATATATTATCAATACCTGCAGTGTGACTAACATTGCAGACCGCAAGTCCAGACAGATGCTTCACCGGGCCAAGACCACAAACCCTGATGCGGTGGTGGTGGCTGCAGGATGCTATGTGCAGGCAGCCGGGGATAAGCTGCTGGAGGATGCGGCGGTGGATCTGATCATCGGAAATAATCAGAAAAACGAGTTGATCGGCATTCTGGAGCGTTATTTTGCAGATCGGACGGACAATGAAGCACTTTTGGACATCGGAAAGACCAATGAGTATGAGAGCCTGAGCATCTCCCGGACGGCGGAGCATACCAGAGCATTTATCAAGGTACAGGATGGCTGCAATCAGTTCTGCAGTTACTGTATTATTCCCTACACCAGAGGCCGGGTGAGAAGTCGTGAGCTGACCGATGTGGTCAGTGAGGTGAAGACACTTGCTGGGGCAGGTTATCGGGAGGTGGTGCTGACCGGCATCCACCTGAGCTCTTATGGTGTGGACAAAAAGGATGAAAATGCGCCTCATCTGCTGGAACTGATCAAGGCAGTCCATGAGATCCCCGGTGTGGATCGGGTGAGATTGGGATCGCTGGAGCCTCGGATCATCACCGAGGAGTTTGTCCGTGAATTGTCGGGACTAAAGAAAGTCTGTCCCCATTTCCATCTGTCCCTGCAGAGCGGCTGCGATGCCACGCTGAAACGGATGAATCGCCGTTACACTACCGATGAGTTTAGGACAGGCTGTGAGATCTTGCGAAAGTATTACGATGATCCGGCCATTACCACCGATGTGATCGCCGGGTTTGCCGGGGAGACGGAGGAGGAATTCGAGGAGACCCTTCGGTTTGTGGAGGAGATCGGCTTCTATGAGATGCATGTGTTTAAGTATTCCGTCCGCAAGGGAACCAGGGCGGCGTCCATGCCGGACCAGGTTTTGGAGAAGATAAAAACGGAGCGGAGCCATCGTCTGATCGAGCTGGGAGAGCGGATGTCCGAGCGTTACAGAAACCGGAAAATTGGGAAAACCACCACTCTTTTATTGGAAGAGGGGATGGAAATTGACGGAGTTTCCTATATGACCGGTTGCAGTCCCGAATATATCAAGGGTGTGGTAATCACCGAAAAGGGAGCGGGAGAACTGGTTCAAGGCTGCTTTGAACAGGTTTTGAAGGAAAATATGTTGCTTTTTGTTGAAAAATGATGGTAAAGTGGAGGGAAGGAAACTTTCCTCCATTTGTTAATATAACTTTAAGAAATTAAAGTGACAAAATTAAAGAAACCGCTTGCCGAATTGCATTTTTTAGAGTAAAATGATAATACCAGAAATAAGGACGTGATGAAAATGGTTGAGATACACAGGACACAATTGGTGCATAATGAAGTGGAGAATCATAATCAGGTCAGCAGCATTCTTGCGCGAGTATATGCGGCACTGAAAAAGAAAGGATATAATCCCATCAATCAGGTGGTTGGGTATATTATGTCCGGAGATCCCACGTATATTACCAGCTATGATAATGCCCGCAGCCTGATCATGAAGGTGGAGCGGGATGAATTGATGGAAGAATTGATGCGATACTATATTGAGAACAAACTGGAAGGATGACCATATGCGTATCATGGGACTGGATCTGGGGTCCAAAACAGTTGGTGTGGCAGTCAGCGACCCTCTTGGAATTACTGCTCAGGGAGTGGAGATCATTCGTAGGGAGAGTGAGGACAAGCTTCGCCGCACATTGGCGCGGATTGAAACTCTTGCGAAAGAATATCAGGTAGAGAAATTTGTGCTGGGATACCCGAAAAACATGAATAATACAATCGGAGAACGTGCACAGAAATCGGAAGCCTTTAAAGAGAAGCTCGAGCGTCGGACAGGGCTTCCGGTTATTTTGTGGGATGAGCGTTTGACCACCGTTGCGGCGGACAATGCCATGGACGAGGCCGGACTCTCCAGAGAAAAGAAAAAAGAGTATGTGGATATGATCGCAGCATCGCTGATCCTGCAGGGGTATTTGGATTCGTTGGCCTTTGCCGGCAAAGCAGATGAATGAGCAGACAAAAAACGGGAAGACTGAAACGGATAAGAGGTTTATGATGGACGAAACGATTATTCTTACCACAGAAGATGGTGAAGAAGTTGAATTTTTTGTAATTGAAGAAACGAGAATTGCCGGCATCAATTATTTACTGGTGTCTGATTCGGAGACAGAGGACGGCGACGCATATATTCTCAAGGATACATCCGACAGCGAGGACAGTGATGCGCTGTATGAGATGGTGGAGGATGACGAGGAGCTTTCCTATCTGTCAAAGATTTTCAATGAATTGTTGGGCGACGAGGATATTGAGTTGGTTCCTTGACCCGGATGAGCGGATAGACAGGATGTAAATGGTGGTGCCTTTGAAAACGGAGGTGCGTCAATTGAATAGTGGAACAGTATCTAAGCTGCAGATCATTCCCCTGGGAGGTCTGGAGCAGATTGGAATGAATATTACTGCCTTCAAATACGAAGACAGTATTGTTGTGGTGGATTGCGGATTGAGCTTTCCCACCGACGATATGCTGGGTATCGATCTGGTTATCCCGGACATTACCTATCTTGAGGAGCATATCGACATGGTCAAGGGTATTGTGATCACCCATGGACATGAGGATCACATCGGTGCCCTGCCTTATATTTTGCAGAGACTTTCTGTGCCCGTGTACGCTACAAAGCTGACCATGGGTATTATCGAAAATAAATTAAAAGAGCATAATCTGACCAAGTCTGCCAAGCGCAAGGTGGTAAAATACGGACAGACAATTAATCTTGGCTGTTTTAAGGTGGAGTTCATCCGCACCAACCACAGTATCGTGGATGCGGCGGCCTTGGCAATCTTTTCACCGGCAGGCGTTGTGGTTCATACCGGAGACTTCAAGGTGGATTATACTCCTGTATTCGGGGATGCCATCGATCTGCCCCGTTTTGCGGAACTGGGTAAAAAGGGTGTGCTCGCCCTGATGAGCGACAGTACAAATGCTACCAGAGAAGGATTTACCATGTCCGAGAAGACAGTGGGAAAGACCTTCGATAACTTGTTTGCGGAAAATGCTGACCGACGGATCATTGTGGCCACCTTTGCGTCCAATGTGGACCGTGTGCAGCAGATCGTCAACTCAGCCAGCCGTCTGGGTCGTAAGATCGTGGTGGAGGGCCGCAGTATGGTCAATATCATCACCACGGCCAGTGAGCTGGGATATATCACTATACCGGAAAATACGCTGATCGATATCGAGCAGTTAAAAAATTATCCGCCGGAGCAGACGGTGCTGATTACCACCGGAAGTCAGGGAGAGACCATGGCGGCGCTGTCCCGCATGGCAGCCGGCATGCACCGCAAGGTGACCATCAATAAAAACGATACCATTATCCTCAGTTCCACACCCATTCCCGGAAATGAGAAGGCTGTGGCGAGAGTTATCAATGAGCTTGCTGCCAAGGGAGCGAAGGTGATCAATCAGGATACCCATGTATCCGGTCATGCCTGCCGTGAGGAACTGAAGCTGATCTACTCTCTGGTCAACCCTAAGTATGCGATTCCTGTGCATGGTGAGTATCGCCATTTGCAGGCAAATGCGGATATCGCAGCATCCATGGGTATCCCGGAGGAAAATGTCTTTATCATGAACTGCGGTGATGTGCTGGAGTTCGGAGATGAGACTGCCGGAGTGGTTGGTCATGTGCAGACCGGAGGCATTCTGGTAGATGGTCTCGGCGTCGGAGACGTGGGTAATATTGTATTGAGAGACCGTCAGACGTTGGCCAAGGATGGTATCATTATCGTGGTGATGACCATCAATCGGTATACCTGCACCCTGTTGGCAGGACCGGACATTGTGTCCAGAGGCTTTGTCTATGTGCGGGAATCTGAGGATCTGATGGACGAGTCCCACGGAGTGGTGGCTAACGCAGTGGAGGTGTGCCTGTCTCAGGGCGTATGTGACTGGGGCAAGATCAAGACGATCGTCAGGGATAATCTCAGCGATTTCCTGTGGAAAAAGATGAAGCGCAGACCGATGATCATTCCGATCATTATGGAGGTCGATCTGTAAGGATTAAAGGACAGCTTACAGCGGCAACGATGGGAGGTTTCCATGGCGCAGAAGACAAAGAAAAAACAGAAAAAACAGGTGACCACTCAGGATATCTTCGGAAAGGTGATATCCCTGTTGCTCTCTGTACTCTTTCTGGTTGTTGTGGCGTGTGCCATGGTTTTGCTGACACAGCAGCTGTATCGGTTCGGCTATACCTTGTTTGGAGAACAGCCGGGAACCGGAGTGGAGATACAGGTGGATTTCCAGGTGCCTGAGGGTGAGTCGGCCATGACTACAGCTGCACGGCTGAAAGATAAAAATCTGATTTCCAGTGAAGCAATCTTTATGATCCAGAAGGTGCTTTACGAAAAGGATATCATTGCGGGGACTCATACCCTGCACAGTAATATGACCACATTGCAGGTGCTTGACGAACTGTCGACACCGATGGAGCGATTAAATGATCATTGATGAGCGAACCATAACGTATATCAATTCCCTGGAAAATGGCGATAGCCCGCAGCTGCGGGCGATTGCCAAGGAAGCCAGGGATTCTTTTGTACCGATCATCCGAAAGGAGACGGCCAGCTTCCTGAAAACGTTGGTGGAGTTAAAGCGACCGATGCGGATATTGGAGGTGGGGACAGCAGTGGGCTACTCTGCTCTTTTGATGGCAGAGCATATGCCGGAGGGTGCCCATATTACCACCATCGAAAAATATGAGAAGCGTATACCTATTGCCAAGGGAAATTTTACCCGGTTGGGGATGGAGGATCGGATCACGCTGTTGGAGGGTGATGCCATGGAGATTCTGAAAAGTCTCGATGGTCCCTATGACTTTATTTTTATGGACGCTGCTAAGGGTCAGTACATTCACTGGCTGCCGGAGATCATGCGCCTTCTGGCAGTGGGAGGTACGCTGGTTTCCGATAATGTGCTGCAGGATGGAGACCTCATCGAGTCCCGCTTTGCGGTGACCAGACGAAACCGGACCATCCATGCCCGGATGAGAGAGTATCTTTACGAGTTGAAACATAGGGAAGATCTGCAGACGGCCATTATTCCCATCGGTGACGGAGTGACCGTCAGTGTGAAGTTAACAAACGCCTGAACGGGCTAAGCAAAAAAGAGGATTGAACATGAGAGACAGACAGGCGCGGCTGCCGGAGCTTTTGATTCCGGCCAGTTGTTTGGAGGTATTACAGATTGCGGTGCTTTACGGAGCAGATGCAGTATATATCGGCGGTGAGGCTTTCGGGCTGAGAGCCAAGGCGAAAAACTTCTCTTTGGCGGAGATGAAGGAGGGCGTTGAGTTTGCCCACGCCCATGGGGTGAAAGTCTACGTGACCGCCAATATTCTGGCACATAATGATGACCTGGATGGCGTGAGAACGTATTTTGAGGAATTGAATGCGATTGTCAAACCCGATGCATTGATTATTTCCGATCCGGCCGTGTTTACCATTGCCAAAGAGGTGATGCCGGAAACAGAGATCCATATCAGTACTCAGGCAAATAATACCAATTACGGTACATTCAAGTTCTGGCACAGTCTGGGCGCAAAGCGAGTGGTAACGGCAAGAGAATTGTCTTTGAGAGAAATCAGAGAGATCAGAGATCAGATCCCCGACAGTATGGAGATCGAGACATTTGTACACGGTGCCATGTGTATTTCTTATTCAGGCCGTTGTCTGTTGTCCAGCTTTATGGCAGGCCGTGATGCCAACCGGGGGGCATGTACCCATCCCTGCCGTTGGAAATATTCCGTGGTGGAGGAGTCCAGACCCGGTGAATATATGCCGGTCTACGAGAATGAGCGAGGAACGTATATCTTCAACTCCAAGGATTTGTGTATGATCGAGCATCTGCCGGATCTGATGGAAGCGGGGATTGACAGCCTGAAGGTTGAGGGCCGGATGAAGACGGCGCTCTATGTGGCCAGCGTTGCCCGCACCTATCGAAAGGCATTGAATGATCTGGCCGTGTCTGAGGAACAGTATCGCCGGAATATGGAGTGGTATAAAGAAGAGATCGGCAAGTGCACCACCAGAAAGTTTACCACCGGTTTCTTCTATGGAAAACCGGATTCCGATACCCAGATTTATGACAATAATACTTATACTCAGGATTATATCTATCTGGGCATTGCGGGGGACGGTGACGGTGAAGGCCGGTTCGGGCTGGAGCAGCGAAATAAGTTTTCGGTGGGCGAACAGATCGAGATCATGAAACCCGATGGAAGAAATATTTTGGTTACGGTGGAGGAAATAAGAGCCACTGATGGAACCGAACAGGAGAGCGCACCCCATCCGAAACAGAAATTGTGGGTACGTCTCAGCGAGATGCCGGAGAAATATGATATTCT
>JAFOFP010000160.1 GCA_017387285.1 Lachnospiraceae bacterium | reverse complement strand
TAATATCTGCGATCACAGCCTTGATTTTTCAGTCTGGTCATATGGCGGAAATAATCCTCCCGATCACAGGTTACACTGCCGCCCTCACCAAAGGCATACAAATTTTTACCGGGATAGAAACTGAAGCAGGCTAACTCTCCAAGGGTTCCCACGTTCCGCCCCTTATACACAGCACCTACCGCCTGAGCACAGTCCTCCACCACAAACAAACCATATTTGTCTGCCACCGCTTTGACCGCATCATGATCATAGGGCTGTCCATAAAGATGTACACCGATAATTCCCTTTGTCCGCTCAGTGATCCGCTCCTCAATCTTTGACGCATCCAGCTGCCAAGTATCCGGCGTGCAATCCACAAATACCGGGGTAGCCCCTGTATAGCTCACTCCCCATGCCGTCGCAATATAGGTATTGGCCGGAACGATGACCTCGTCTCTGGGACCTACACCCAAGGCCATCATTGCACAATGAAGTGCAGATGTACCGTTATTCACTCCGCAGGCATACTTGCTACCCACAAATTCTGCAAACTCCGCGTCAAATCGATCTGCAAACTCACCGCCGGAAAAAGCCGTCACCTCACAAACTTCCTGAATGGCAGCCAAATAATCCTCTCTGTGCTTTGCAAAATCTCTGGTCAGATCGATTCTCTTGATATGTTTTTCCATCCCGCAATCCTTTCTTCTCTGAAAAACGGTCAGATGTTTTTCTTAATATAGAATTCCTTCCACAGTCTGGCAATCTGCACCATATAATTACAGATCGTCTTAAAAATCTTCACCGTGGTATTGTAATCTTCCTGCCACTCCACCGGATAGTCGAGCACATTCATGTGACGCTTCTCAGCCCTCAACAAAAACTCGATCATATAAAACCAACCATTATCCTGACTGGAGGCCTGAATCAACTCCAGTGCTTTCTCCCTGCGCAGGAAAGTAAAACCACAGATAGCATCTGTACACTTCATACCCAGAAAGAGCTTAAGCAGAATCAACAGTCCCTGTGAAGTGATCTGACGATACCACTTCCTTCCCTGAGTCTTTGAGGACTTGGCAAAACGGCTTCCGTTGATATAATCCACTTCCGGTGAATGGTCAAAAATCTCCAACATCTCACCCAAATGGCGAATATTCGCAGACAAATCAATGTCCATATATCCAACGATCTCTCCACTGCTCAGTTCTACGCCTCTGCGAAAGGCTGCGCCCACACCCCGCACATTGATTCGCTCAAAATTCACGCCTGCATATTTCTGACAAAGCATCTGACCGATCTGAGGGGTCTCATCCTCGGATCCATTATCTACGATAATGATCTCATAATCCGAAAAATTTATACTTTGCAGATATTCCACCGTCCTCGTCACACCGCGCTCCAGACGGATTTTTTCATTTAATACCGGAAAAATAATGGTCAGTTTCATTGGTTCAGTTTCTCCACTCCCTCGATAACGTATCTCTGCTTCTTAAACATCATATTCAAAATAACCGATAAATACTTAAAAATCAGTGTCTGCACCACAAACAGCATGCCAAAT
>JAFOFP010000020.1 GCA_017387285.1 Lachnospiraceae bacterium | reverse complement strand
GCCACTTTTTCCATGCGGATCTCTTCCTCTGCCTCAAGAGCGAGTTTTTCCACCAGACTCAGTTCTTCCTCCACCTCTGTCATCTCTTCCTGCATTTCAGACTCCAGTTCATGTTGAAGTTCAGTCAGGGCATCTATTTTTTCTTCGTTTTCCTTTTGCCAAAGACTCACTTAATCTACCCTCGTTCCCATATAATAGAATCCTCTGGATTCATCCAGACGAACATTGCAGATCCTTCCGATCAGTGATGTATCGCCGGGGAAATGTACCATAATATTGTTGCTGAGACGGCCGGTGACCATACCGGACTCCTTCTCATCCAGCCCCTCCACCAGCGCTGACATCACCTTTCCGGTATCCTTACCACACACTTCGGCAGAGATCTCCTGAACACGTTTCAATAAGCGGTCAAACCGCTCGTGGGTCACGGCCTCAGGTACCTGCTCCATGGATGCCGCGGGAGTTCCGGTGCGGATGGAGTAAATAAAGGTAAATGCACTGTCGTAACGCACCTTTTCTACCACGTCCATGGTCTCCAGGAAATCTTCCTCTGTCTCCCCGGGGAAGCCCACAATAATATCCGTCGTCAAAGACAGATCGGGAATCTCACGCTTTAATTTATCCACCAGCGCCAGATATCCTTCCTTGTCATAACGCCGATTCATGATCTTAAGAATACGGCTGCTGCCCGACTGCAAGGGAAGATGCAGATGGCGACAGATCTTCTTAGAGTCTCTCATTACCCGGATCAATTCATCGGAAAGATCCTTCGGATGAGAGGTCATAAAACGAATCCGCTCCAGACCTTCGATCTTCTCCACTTCTGTCAGCAACTCAGCGAAGGTCATGGGATTTTCCAGATTCTTTCCGTAGGAATTGACATTCTGGCCCAGAAGCATGACCTCAACTACACCATCAGCCACCAGGCGCCTGATCTCTGTCAGAATCTCCTCCGGTTTACGGCTTCTCTCCCTGCCTCGAACGTAGGGAACGATACAATAGCTGCAGAAATTATTGCAGCCGTACATAATGTTTACGCCGCATTTGAAGGAGTATTTCCGCTCAGCGGGAAGCTCCTCCACGATTCCCTCTGCCTGCTCCCAGACATCCACAACCATCTTTTTCCTGCCGGCAACACATTCACAGAGAAGTTCTGCCAGCTTGTACACATTGTGGGTACCGAAAATGATATCCACAAAACGATAGCTCTTCTTGATCTTATCGATGACGGTCTGCTCCTGCATCATACATCCGCAGAGTGCGATGATCATGGACGGGTTTTTCTGCTTCAAGCTGTTTAAGTAACCCAACCTTCCGTAAACACGCTGGTTGGCATTGTCACGAACCGTACACGTATTGTAAAGAACAAAATCCGATGCCTCAGACTCACTGAGCACATATCCCGCCTGTTTAAGCACTCCGGCCAGCTTTTCACTGTCCTTTGCGTTCATCTGACAGCCAAAGGTCTGAATACATGCAGTCAGCTTACGGCCAAGCTTTCTTTCCTGCTCACCGACCCACTGGCCCAGCACACTGATAAAATACTCCTGGCGGTCCGGCTCATCCATGGGAGCACCAGGGCGATAAACTGTTTTCTCTGTAACGATCATATCCGGAGCCAGATCAAATTCCTCATGGGGAACCTGATCAAAGAGCTGAAACTCATAGGCAACGGCCACCCGTTTGATCCCGGGATGCGCCTCAAGAAAGCGATCATAAAATCCACCGCCATAGCCTACCCGGTGAAGATCCCGGTCAAATGCCACTCCGGGCATCACCATCATTCCGGCCTCTGCCTCTGTCTTTACCAACCCTTCACGAGGCTCCATGATCCCCATGTAGCCACTTTCCAGATCATCCACGCTATTCAGCAGATAAAAATCCATCTGTTTTCCGTTTACCTTGGGTGCGGCAACTTTTTTTCCGTCCTTCCATGCCGCCTCCATGATCATGCCGGTCTGAACCTCATTTTTATAATCAATATACACCAAAATCAGTGACGCCTCTCTGTATTCTTTCAGAGTGGTCACTGTCTCGGTGATCCGCTTGCTCATCTGCACTCCGCGTTCGGCATCCAATGCCTTTCTGCGGCTCGCCACCTCACGGCGAAATTCCTGCTTTGTCTCCACAGCCTGCTCCTTACTGCTCCTGTTTTTCCTTGTTTCCAAACTTCTCACCAAGATCGGTGATCGAACCGTCAGGTTCCTTAATGGAAATATTGTTTAATGTACCGCGAAGGTTCGCCCGAATATTGGCAATATATTCGCCGCGAAGCTTTGCCTGCTCCTCCTTCTCCTCAGGGGTCAGACCGACTGTCTTTGCCTTGTGATAGAGTTCGTTTATACGATTAATATCATCCATAGTCATAGGAAATTTCCTGCCTTTCATTTTCACCGTATCGGTTTCGTTTCTTCCGATCCGGTGTGTACATAATATCTGCAGACAAAAATACCGCAGTATAGATTATTTTAATGCAAAATCATCGGTACGTCAACCGATTGGCGCATATCTGCGAATAATTTCCTCCGCAACCTTCAGTCCGTCCATGGCCGCAGAGGTAATTCCTCCGGCATATCCCGCCCCTTCACCGCAGGGATAAATGCCCCTGACATTGCTTTCCAACCGGCTGTCCCGCTCAATATGCACCGGAGAGGATGTCCTGCTCTCCACACCGGCCAGAATGGCATCATAACGGGAAAAGCCCTCGATCTGCTGTTCAAAGGATCGGATACCCTCTGCCAATGCATTTCCGACAGCACCTGAAAATACCTGTTTAAGATCAGCGAATCGATATCCGCCCTTAATGGCAGGCTCAACATCGCCAAAACCGGTGCTGATCCGGCCTTTTTGAAAATCTCCAAACAGCTGAACAGGCACCAGACCCTGACCCGCACGATAAGCACATTTTTCCAGTTCCTGCTGATATCTCATCCCCGCCAGAACATCGCCGGATCCAAAATCCTCCGACCCTACGGTCACGATAATGGCACTGTTGGCATTGATCCCGCCCCGGTCGTGATAGCTCATCCCGTTGACTGCCGTCATTCCCGGCTCTGAGGATGCATTGACCACATATCCGCCCGGACACATACAGAAGGAATACACGCCTCTGCCGTCGGGAGACTTTCCGGCCAGTTTATAGGGTGCCGGAGGAAGGGAATAACGACAGGGATACCCGTACTGGGACCGGTCGATCATTTCCTGAGGATGCTGAATACGCAGACCAACGGCAAACGGCTTCTGATACATGGTCACAGGCGAATCGGCCAGAACGCTGAAGGTATCTCTGGCACTATGTCCGATGGCAAGAATCACCTGCTCCGCCTTGATAAAGCTGCCATCCCCTAGATAGATCCCTTTGACCTGACTTTCCTCTATCTCAAAACCGCTCACCTTTGTCTGAAAACGGATCTCCCCGCCCAGTCGAAGAATCTCATTCCGAAGATTTTTCACGATCTTTTGCAGACTGTCCGTTCCAATGTGAGGTTTATTGTCATAGAGAATAGACGGATCCGCCCCCATCTCCACCAGCAGCTCCAGCACTTTACGGTTCCGTCCGCTGGAGTCCTTTACCAATGTATTTAATTTGCCGTCGGAAAATGTTCCTGCGCCGCCCTCGCCAAACTGGACATTGGACTCAGTATCCAACGTTCCTTCATTCCAGAAGGTTTCTACCTTGCGGGTCCGCTCCTCCACCGAAGCTCCCCGTTCAAGGATCAATGGTGCATATCCTTCCTTTGCCAAAAGATATCCGCAAAACATTCCTGCCGGTCCGAACCCGATAATCACCGGTCGGGTTTTTGACACCTCAGCACCGTGAACAGGGAGACTTCTCTCCTCTTTCTGACGGAGAATAATATTGGGATTATGTCGTTTTTTCACGATCTTCTGATCATGCTCTGTATGTACATCCAACTGATACACATAAACAATATCCGGTTTCTTTCTGGCATCAACAGACCGCTTAACGATCTTAACGGACACAATGTCCTTTACCCGGATCCCCAGCATTCCGGCTGCTTTTTCTTTTAATTGCAGATCCGTGTGATTGGGAGGCAGTGTAAGCTTCAATATTCTGATCATATGTCATTCCCCGCTTCCTCTAACGATTTTCCGTCATTCAACGTTTATTCCCCGCCTTTGCCGCCGCTTTTCCGGCCAAAAATCCGGTGGACCAGGCAAACTGCAGATTATATCCGCCGCAAATTCCGTCGATGTCCAATAATTCCCCCACCACATGGAGACCTGGGATCCCCTTCACCTCCATGGTGGACGGATCGATCTGTGCCGTGTCCACACCGCCGGCACACACCTGTGCCCGGTCAAAGCCCTGTGTTCCGGTAATCGGTACACGGAAGGCAGTGATTTCCCGGATCAGATCCTTCATTTGTTTTTCTGACAACTTTCCGGCCGGAAGATCATAGGACACTCCGATCCGTTTAAACAGCGAAAGTCCCAGCTTTTCCGGCAAAAATCCCATGAGAAAATCCCCGCAGCGCACATCCCGCCGGCGTTTGATCTGCCCATCAAGATAATGTTTCAATTCTTCGGTCGTAAATTCCTCCGCAAAATTCAGTTCAGCCTCTAAATGCACCGTTTTATTTTCCATGAGCAGTCTTGCAGCCTGACCGCTGATCTGAAATACCGGAATACCGGACAGCCCATAGTCACACAGCTGAAGCTCCCCCGATGCAAAATCAACCCTCTTTCCATTGGCCAGGAGGCTTACCCTTCCGGAGACACGAACACCGCTGAGATCTTTAAGGCATTTATCCGATGACTTCAGGGGCACCAATGCCGGAACCGGCGGTATCACCGTCAATCCCAACTCCTTAGCCAACCTGTAACCGCTTCCGTCGGAGCCGGTCTGTGGTGCTGCCTGACCGCCGCAGGCCAAAATCACCCGCTCCACAGCATATGTTTCCCGGCCATGCTCGATCAAAAAACCTTCCTTTCGTCTTTTGATCCGAAGTCCGTCTGCCTCGCAGATTACCCGGACATTTAATCGCTCCAACTCCCGAATCATTGCCTTCGCCACTGCTGCCGCCTGCAACGATCTGGGGTACACATATCCCCCATTGAGAGTGGTCGTGCAAATACCCATCTGTTCAAAAACGTCGATCGTCTCCTCACGTCCGAATCCGTTCAATACCTCCATGGCAAAGCCTGGGTGCGCTCCGTGAAAACACTCTGCTGAAATATATTCATTGGTCAGATTACACCGACCGTTCCCGGTGGACAGGATCTTTTTTCCAAGCTTTGCTGTGCGCTCAAATAAAACCACCTGTGCATCGGCCTTAGCAGCACTGATGGCTGCCATCATCCCCGCTGCGCCTGCACCAACTATTCCAACCTTCGTCATCTGTCGGTATCTCCTTCCCTAACTGGTCACGGTCTGCAGATAATCAAACAGTCCCGCTGTATCCTTAATATAAAATCCTTCCGTTAATAATTCCCGATCTTCTTCTTTTAGTTCCTGCTCCATGATCCCGGTGTCCAGATAAAGCGTGGTCTGATCCAGGTGATAGACCATCAGTCTCTCTTCCTCCAGAATAAGATAATAGGTATACTCAGCCCAATCTTCCCCATCGGCTTTCCTTAAATAGACCGCATGTTCAGAGAAAGACAGCAAAGTCCCACACTCCGGGTGTTCACGAAGATAATTCAACAGTTCCTTTCGCGTCAGCCCGATTAAATTCTCCGGAAATTTCTCCACCGTTTCCATAACAATTCCGGTAGTCCAGTCATACTGTCCGACCACATATAACATGGAAGGGTTTGTTCGGATCTCATCTCCGGCATCAACCTTAACCTCTTCGGTTTCGTTGAAAGCTTCGCCTCCCAATGTTTCCCGGATCACTGCGTCCAATGAGCCCTGCCAATGCTCGTTGTGCTGGCTCTCCTGCCGGATTTCCCCTTGGATTTGTCCTTGGATCTCTGATTGAATCTCCTGTTGATTTTCCGATGGGTTTTCATCCGGTCTATCCCGCAGAACACCAAAGGCATATACAGCCAAAAAGCTAAACGCCAAAACAGTCACAGTAAACAGATACCCTAAAACGGTTACTTTTTTCATCTCACACTCCAGTCTGGCTCCTAATGTTATCTGGTATTCAGACAAGCCAAACCGGTCTCATCGATTACAGAAAGAAAAACGGAGCCGCAATAAACTGCTTCTCCGTTATAGTTTTCCCGTTTATTGGGCAGCTAAACCAAAATCATAACAAATGAAGGGCTTTTGCCACCTTAACCAGCCGTCCACCCATAGGGAAATCATAAAGCTCCACCTCATCCACGCATTTCATCACCAAAAGAAGTACACCATATACAACCACTGCAAGCCCAATGGCCAAAACCGTAGACAACAGGTTACTGGTGGTCACCATAAACAGGAGGCGATATGTGCCCCACGCCGCAACACCCATGATTGCTGCAGCAACCGAAGGAAGAACAAATGTCTTTTTGACCTCCTGACGATACTGGAGGTAATCGGCGATACATGCACTGTTCAAGAGGCACATGGTCAGACCGAAAAGCATGTTGGCGATAACCACACCATAAATCCCCATGTCAAAACCAAAGAGCAGCACGATCAGTACGCCTACATGAATGATCAACGAGATCAATGCGTTGCGCACGGGAACCTTCATCTTATTGATCCCCTGCAAGATGGCATTGGTCACTGTGGACAACGAATAAAAGGCTACAGCCAGTCCACCGAGGATCAACAGTTCACTGGCCATTCCGTTGTCACCGGGATAAAGAAGCTTGACCACAGGTCCTGCCAGCACCATTAATCCCACCGTACAGGGGATGGCAATGACCATGGTAAACCGAACCGCCATGTTTACCCTCATCAGAGTCTCACCGCGATTTCTCTGGGCAACCGATACCGTCAGTGCGGGGATGACCGAGCTGGCCAGGGCATTGGCAATGGCAATGGGAACATTGGTGAGCAGGGTATATTTACCGCTGTAGATACCCCACAAAGACTTATATTCACTGTCCGCAATTCCGTTAAATTCTACGTAATAACCAAAAATACTATTGTCCACCAGGGAACTGATATTGTAGATCGCAGAGCTGACAATTACCGGAACAATCGTAGCCACCAGAATCTTAATCAAGGTGCTGTAAGGCTCAACCTGATTTTTCTTATCTCTGGCAACCCGGACTGACATGGACTGATGGAACACAAAAAAGACAAATCCACAGAACAACAATGCTGTCAGTGCACCGGCCACCGTACCTGCGGTGGCACCTGCCGCGCCGTAAGCACCGGCAAGATTCGAGGTCCCCTTTGCCACATCGGTCTTCGCACCCAACCCAAACAGAT
>JAFOFP010000159.1 GCA_017387285.1 Lachnospiraceae bacterium | reverse complement strand
CGACCTTCACATCGTCAGGCTTAGCTGCAACAGTAACCTGCTGGCCAACAGAATAGGTGTACTGATTCGTAGGAGCAGCAGCGGGCACGCCAGCGGGTTCATAAGTATAGGTGACGGGATACTCGGCGGGCTTATCTGCCTCATATTCCCAAATACCAATGAAGTTCAGGCCGCCTTCGACCATATCAACCTTGCTGTTGGCGGCCACTTCAACACCATTCAGGGTCCACTGCTGGAACTTCCAGGTACCACCGCCGACCTTCACATCGTCAGGCTTAGCTGCAACAGTAACCTGCTGGCCAACAGAATAGGTGTACTGATTCGTAGGAGCAGCAGCGGGCACGCCAGCGGGTTCATAAGTATAGGTGACGGGATAGGTGAGGATCTTTTCCCAGATAGCGTAATAAGTGACGTTGCCGGAAACGGTAGCGGGGATGTCAGCGGGTTCGGTGCTGTCAGCAGCCTCGCCCCAGCCGATGAAGTTGTAGCCATCACGGGTGGGCTCATCGTCAGCTGCAATGGTAGGCATATCATTGCCGGCATACAGGTCTTCGAACTCATTGTCAAAACCTTCGGCAAAAGCACCGCCGTTGGCATCATAGGTCACGGTGTAGGTCACCGGTGCATCGATATCGACAACTGGCTTGCCGATTTCAGCTTCAGGAATCGTTACAGACGTATCACTGCTAGCAGGTGTATAGGTCAGATAAACATTTTTATTGGTGGGAATGTTAGAACCATGTACACCGTCCTTAGCACTGACGGTAATAGTAATTGTAGCGGTTTCTTCAGGAATATTACCAATGCTCCAGGTCAAGGTTTTACCATCGGCAGCAAGGGTCAATCCATCATCGTAATCCTCGATCGTGAACTTGTCGGTATCCACGATGTCGGTCATAACAGCATTTTTACCAGCAGGGACGGTCTTGATCTTTTCAGCCCACTGCTCAAGGATGTCGCTCAGCTGATCCTGATAATCGTCTCCTGTAACATTGATAAAATGATCGCTCTGTTTTTCAGAAGCCATACTCTTCAGATAATTTGCAGCAGAAGTATCCAAAGCAATACCAACGGTGTAGACAGTAATGCCGGCCTTCTTCAATGCAGCAACCTGATCTGCGCCATTCCAGTTGCGATCATTAAAAGACTCACCGCTGCGGCCAGGCGCGCCATCGGAGATAAAGATAACATAGTTTTCCTTATCTGCATTAGAGCGAGCATACAAATAATTATAAGCTTCCTGCAAGGCGGCGGAATAATTGGTGCCACCGTTAGCGTCCATGCTATCGATTTTGGACTTGACAACATCCAGATTATCCGTCAATTCCTGAGCAACCTTAATGGCACCGGTATCATCTGCTCCACCATCATTATTCTGATGCGCGAAACCGATAACTGCGATCTGATTTCCTTCAATATCAAGAATGCTGCTTGCAAATTCCTTACTAACGGCGATAGCAGCATCCATGCGAACTACTCTACCAATTTCTCCGGTACATTTTTCGGGACGTGCATCAAAAAATTCCACAATTTCATATCCAATAAGTTTGCCATAGCTACGAATATATCGAGCATGGCACACCGGACACTCATAAATGTCCCAATATAAACCGGTTGCGAATACTGATAAATCAATCGTCTCTTTTTTCTCAAAAGTAGCAGATTCACAAGGTGTACCAACACTACTGGCCATAGAACCAGAATTGTCCACTACAAGCACCACATCTGCATTGGGCTGAGTGTTGGTCTTCACAGGATTGCCCTGTACGGACAAGGTGATGGTATAGGTGCCATCATCATTTTCTACCAGCGTTTTCGTTGCGGTAACTTCACCCTCAACAGGTGTACCTGTGCCTTCCGCAGCGAACGCCGACGTGGGCAGAACGCTCACGACCATCATGACCGCAAGGAACAACGCCCAAAAACGTTTTTTCATCATCAATTCCTCCTTTTATCTCACAACATTTGTTGTATTTTACAAATGTATGCTGCGAGGGTTTTGGGCCCTCTATTTGATGTTGATGAT
>JAFOFP010000158.1 GCA_017387285.1 Lachnospiraceae bacterium | reverse complement strand
CCCGCGATGGTCAGAGACCCTTTAACCGCGATGGTCAGAGCCGTGACGGTCAGAACAGAGGAGGAAATCGTCAGGGCAGCGGCAGTGGTATGTCCATTCCCGCACCTCAGCTTGACGTGATGCAGAAGCCCTCCAGCAAGCAGAAGGCAAATAAAAACGCTGCTGCAAAGCAGAATAATCGTTATGATAAGAAGAATTCCGACGATGATTTCGGAAAGAAACCCGGCGGAAAGAATGTTAAGTTAAAGACACCGGTAAAACCCGCTGCACCCAAGCCCGCACCTGTGGTTGAGGAGATCAAGAGCATTGTGATTCCTGAGACCCTGACCATCAAGGAACTGGCAGATCACATGAAGAAGCAGCCTTCCGAGATTGTGAAGAAGCTGTTCATGCAGGGTAAGATCGTGACCATCAATCAGGAGATCGATTTTGCGACTGCAGAGGAAATCGCAATGGAGTTCGATATCCTCTGTGAGCAGGAGGTTAAGGTCGATGTTATTGAGGAACTGCTGCGTGATACCGAAGATGCAGAGGAGACCATGATTACCCGTCCTCCCGTAGTCTGTGTAATGGGTCACGTTGACCATGGTAAGACTTCACTGCTGGATGCGATCCGTACCACCAGTGTTACCGCAAGAGAGGCCGGCGGTATTACCCAGCACATCGGTGCATATACCGTTGAGATCAATGATCGCAAGATCACCTTCCTGGATACTCCCGGACATGAGGCCTTCACCGCAATGCGTATGCGTGGTGCCCAGTCCACCGATATTGCTGTCCTCGTTGTTGCAGCTGATGACGGCGTTAAGCCTCAGACCGTTGAGGCGATCAATCATGCAAAGGCAGCAGGTGTTGAGATCGTTGTTGCCATCAACAAGATCGATAAACCTGCGGCAAATGTAGAGAAGGTTAAGCAGGAGCTGACTGAGTATGGTCTGATCCCCGAGGATTGGGGCGGAAGCAATGTATTTGTTCCCGTATCCGCAAAGTCCAAAGAGGGTATCGAGGACCTGTTGGAGATGATTCTGCTGACCGCAGATGTGATGGAGCTGAAGTCCAACCCCAACCGTCTGGTAAGAGGTCTGGTTATCGAGGCACAGCTTGACAAGGGTAAAGGTCCCGTGGCTACCGTTCTGGTACAGAAGGGTACTCTCCATGTGGGTGATTTCATTGCGGCAGGATCTGCATACGGTAAGGTTAAGGCCATGACCGATGACAAGGGTCGCCGTGTGAAAGAGGCAGGCCCCTCCATTCCTGTTGAGATCATGGGTCTGGACAATGTGCCCAATGCCGGTGAGGTATGTGTGAGCACGGCAACCGAGAAGGAAGCAAGACATTTTGCAGAGACCTTCATCAAGGAAGGCAGAGAGAAGATGCTGGCAGAGACCAAGGCAAAGATGTCTCTGGACGATCTGTTCAGCCAGATTCAGGCAGGCAATCTGAAGGAACTGAACCTGATCGTAAAGGCGGATGTTCAGGGTTCCGTGGAAGCGGTAAAGCAGAGTCTGTTAAAGCTTTCCAACGAGGAAGTTGTGGTCAAGATCATTCACAGCGGTGTAGGAAACATCAACGAGTCCGATGTTACACTGGCAAGTACCTCCAGTGCGATCATTATCGGTTTCAATGTGCGTCCTGATGCAACTGCCAAGTCCATCGCAGACACGGAGAAGGTAGATGTGCGTCTGTACAGAGTCATTTATCAGGCGATCGAGGACATCGAGGCCGCTATGAAGGGTATGCTTGACCCGATCTATGAGGAGAAGGTTATCGGCCACGCGATGGTTCGTGCAATCTTCAAGGCTTCCGGTGTCGGCAATATCGCAGGTTCTTATGTAACCGACGGTAAGTTCGTTCGTAACTGTAAGATCCGTATTACCCGTGAGGGCAAGCAGATCTACGAGGGTGCATTGGCATCCCTGAAACGTCTGAAAGACGATGTAAAGGAAGTGGCAAAGGGCTTCGAGTGCGGTATGGTATTCGATGGCTTTGGCGATCTTCAGGAGGACGATCTGATCGAGGGATACATCATGGTAGAGGTACCTCGCTAAGAATTTAAACAATATGGAGTAGCATAAATGCGTAAAAACAGTATTAAAAATATCCGGATCAACGGAGAAGTTCAAAAGGAACTGAGCCGCATCATCCGGGAGGAATTGAAGGATCCCCGTATTCACCCCATGACCAGCGTCATGGAGGTGGAGGTGGCTCCCGATTTAAAGACTTGTAAGGCCTATATCAGTGTTCTGGGCTCTGAGGAGGAAGGTAGGGACACCATTAAGGGTCTTAAACAGGCAGAAGGATTCATCCGCAGAGAATTAGCTCATACGGTAAATCTGAGAAATACGCCCCAGATTCGTTTCATGCTGGATCAGTCCACAGAGTATGGTGTGACGATGAGCCGTTTGATCGATGAGATCGCAGCGAAAGAGGGCCGTGCAGCGACAGAGGACACAGATGAAGACGGGTTCGACGAGGATGAGTTTGACGAGGATGAGTTTGACGAGGATGAGTTCGAGGATGAGAATTGATCTTCGATCAACGGATTGATTTTATTAAAATATGATCAGGGATCCTGCGCTTTTGTCGGCGCAGGATTTCTGAGCGTATAGCCGATAAGTGTGATGACCGTCAGATAATGACTGATGGTCCCAATGGGAGAGAAAACAATGGATGGAATCCTGAATATATATAAAGAGCGTGGGTTTACTTCCCATGATGTGGTGGCAAAGCTTCGTGGTATCTGCAAAACACGGCGGATCGGTCATACGGGAACCCTTGACCCCGATGCGGAGGGCGTACTTCCGGTGTGTATCGGACGTGCGACAAAGCTCTGCGAGCGGTTGACGGACAAGCAGAAGGAGTATCGTGCGGTAATGCGCCTTGGTGTGGTGACCGACACACAGGATATGAGTGGAGCGATTTTGTCGGAGACGTCGGTGAATGTATCTGAAGATGAAGTAATCCGTGAGATCAATTCTTTCGTTGGAAAATATGATCAGATACCGCCCATGTATTCTGCGCTTAAGGTAAACGGTAAAAAGCTTTATGAACTGGCCAGAGCAGGTCAGGTCGTGGAACGTCAGGCCCGGCAGGTGGAGATCCTGTACATTAATATAGAAGAAATCCATTTGCCGATGGTGACCATGACGGTAGGCTGCTCAAAGGGAACTTATATCCGAACACTGTGTCATGATATCGGACAGGCTCTTGGTTGTGGCGGGGCCATGGAAAGCTTGATGAGGACAAAATCCGGACAGTTCAGTCTGGAAAACAGTCTGAAGCTTTCCCAGGTACAGGGAATAGTGGATGAAGGCCGTCTGGCGGAGATTTTGCTGCCTCCGGATCGCCTGTTTGAGCAGAATGAGCGGGCGGTGGTGAAAGAAAGCGGAGAAAAACTTTTGTATAACGGAAATCCCATGCCCATCACCTTACTTGAGGTGGAAAAGTCGGAAGAAATGTTTGCCGACGGTGAGGGAATTCGCATTTATGATCGGACCGGAAGCTTTATTGGGTTTTACCTTTATCAGAAATCACGTCAGATGTTCAAACCGGAAATTTTATTTCTTGGCAAGGAATAATGGCAGAATTGCGGGAGGGTGACAGATGAAAATCATTCACGGGACAACAGAAATACAGTTTGACTTTCCGACGGCACTGACACTGGGGAAATTTGATGGACTGCACTGCGGACATCAAAAACTGATCCGCACGCTGCGGGAACAGAAAAGCTTCAGACAGAAGCTGGTTGTATTTACCTTCGATATGCCTCCGGCGATGCGCCTGGAAAGGCAGGTTTTGCCGGTTTTGACCACGGTTGAAGAGAAACGCCGCCTGATGGAGGCCATGGGGGTGGATATTCTGATCGAATATCCCTTTACCGAGGAAGTCAGACAGATGAGCGCGGAGGACTTCGTGCGTAAGATTTTGGTTGGACAACTGCGAATGGAAAGGATGGCTGTGGGGCCGGACTGTGGATTTGGTTATCAGCGAAGCGGAAATGTGGAACTGTTAGAGAGACTTTCCCATGAACTGAAGTTTCAGCTTTCCGTGGTAGAAAAAGAGATTACCCGGAAAGATAATCGTGTGATCAGCAGCTCAAGAGTGAAAGAGGAGCTGACTCGCGGAGATATTGAGGAGGCCAATCGCCTTTTGGGATATCTGTATAGTGTGAGCGGTCACCGGATCAATGAGCGGGGGGATATGATTACCTCAGACCTTTCGAAAGTGGGAGAAAGCTGGGTGATCAGGCAAAGCGAAACAGAGTACAAGCTGGTGTTACCGGAAGGAAACTATTTCTCAAAAGTATGGATCGGAGAAAAATGTTTCAAAAGTATTACAAAAATATTACAGATTTCAGAGGGAAAGGGTCAATTGTTAACTGAGTTGAGAGAGCCGATTTTGGCGGAAAATCACTCTTTTACCCCCGAAATTAGCCTGATTGCACAAAATAAGTAGGCGAAAATCGTCATTTTGACGAAGAAAAAAGGCTTTGATAAGGTTGACAGGATGGTGTTGTCTTGCTATAATTATCTCAGTTTTGTAACATTTTTGTAACAATTACGAAAGGAGACGAAAAATGACCAGAAAAATCAAGCGTGTGGCAGCCGTTGTTTTGATTTCTTCCATGCTTTTTTCCGGTATCGGTGCATCTGCATCCGGACTTGAGCCTCAGATTTCCCGTTCGTCTTCTCCTGAATTACTGTTGACTGAAGAAGGTCTCAATCGTGTACTGTTAAAAGAGGATGAGCAGCGTCCTGAGAAAAAGGACGGAAAGGTTGTGGGTGCATCCATGGCCGGTCTGTCTCAGGCGTTGGATGAGTATTTTGCGGCAGTTTCCAAAAGAACCGTTTCCGTATCATATGAGATGAAGGTTGCACGTATTGCATCTGAGGAGATCGCAGCTAAGGCGGTTGTACTTGACCAGTATGAGCATCTTGGCATCGTAGTGGTTGACAATTATCTCAACGTCCGCGAGAAACCCAGTCTTGAGGGACGCATTATCGGTAAGATGCTCAACTACAGTGCTTGTAATATTTTGGACACATTAAACGGTTGGTATTACATAGAGTCCGGTGAGGTTACCGGATATATCTCTGCAGATTATGTGGTTACCGGAGATGAGGCTGTAAAGCTGGCCATGGAGGATGCAAAGCTTCGTGCGGCGGTAAACACCGAGGCGCTCAATGTTCGTAAAGGGCCTTCCATTGACAGTGAGGTACTGACACAGATTACCACCAATGAGCGGTATGAGGTTTTGGAAGTGTTGGATGGATGGGTGAAGATCGCTCTCGGCAGTTACGAGGTTGCTTATGTGGCAGCAGAGTATGTTGAGGTTGGATATTCCTTAGTTGAGGCGATTAAGTTTGAGCCTGTTTCCGAGGCAACGTTGTTCAGACAGAATGTTGTGAACTATGCGCTTCAGTTCCTGGGAAATCCCTATGTGTGGGGTGGAACCAGCCTGACCAGAGGAGCGGATTGTTCCGGCTTTGTTCAGAGTGTTCTGGCTAATTTCGGTGTTTGGGTTCCTCGTGTTTCCAGACAGCAGGCAGGAGCAGGTGTCGCAGTCAACTCACAGACACTTAAGCCCGGTGATCTGGTATTTTACGGTACCGGCGGTGTAGTTAATCATGTTGCGATGTACATCGGTAATGGACAGATTGTCCACGCGATCAGTGAGAGCCGTGGTATCGGTATCACATCCATGTGGTTCAGTACTCCCATGGGATACCGAAATGTGATCGGAGAGTAAGTTTAAATAGTTAATGAGAGCCATTCTTTCTGAGATCAGGGAGGATGGCTTTTTTGAAAAAACTTTTGATAATCATAAAAAAATAGTTTACAAAACTCAGATAATATGATATTCTATCAAAGTATGATTATTTTAGGGCAGTAGACTGCCCATCGCCCGGTACCAGGTTGGCGGATCACTCCGACCCCAGACTTAGTACCCGGTAAGAAAGATTAAGGAGGATTGTATCATGATTAGCAAGGAACTGAAAGCACAGATCGTAGCAGAGTATGGAAAGAAGCCTGGTGACACCGGATCTCCCGAGGTTCAGGTTGCACTGCTGACCGCTCGTATCAACGAGCTGACTGAGCACCTTAAGGCAAACCCTAAGGATCATCATTCCAGAAGAGGTCTTCTGATGATGGTTGGCCAGCGTCGTGGTATGCTCGAGTACCTTAAGGGTAAGGATATCGAGGCATATCGTGCACTTATCGCTCGTCTGGGTATCAGAAAGTAATTTTTGATGTATGACTTGATATAGGGTGGAGTATCTCCACCCTATGTTGCTGTCATAAGATACCCGAAATCAAGGAAACCCGGCAGAGGAAATCTCCGAGACCACTGAAAAGGTTACTGAGTACAGCCGCTTTTTCAGTTGTTTCGGTCTCTTCTGCCAAAACAAAAAGAAAACTATTTCTAAAAAGGAGAGACAAGTTATGTTTAAGAGTTTCAGTATGGAACTGGCAGGCAGAACTCTGACCGTTGATGTTGGCAGAGTGGCTGCACAGGCAAACGGTGCAGCACTGATGCACTATGGCGATACCGTAGTATTGTCCACCGCTACCGCTTCTGAGAAGCCCAGAGACGGTATCGATTTCTTCCCCTTAAGCGTAGAGTACGAGGAGAAGATGTATGCAGTAGGTAAGATCCCCGGAGGATTCAACAAGCGTGAGGGTAAGGCCAGCGAGAATGCGATTCTGACCAGCCGTGTTATCGACCGTCCCATGCGTCCTCTGTTCCCCAAGGATTACCGCAACGATGTTACCCTGAACAATCTGGTTCTCTGTGTAGATCCTGCTTGCAGCCCTGAGATTACTGCTATGCTGGGTTCTGCCATTGCAACCGCTATTTCCGATATTCCCTTCGATGGTCCTACCGCATCTACTCAGGTAGGTATGATCGACGGTGAGTTTATTTTCAACCCCACCAATGAGCAGAAGAAGGTATCTGATCTGGCACTGACTGTTGCGTCTACCCGCGACAAGGTGATTATGATCGAGGCCGGTGCCAACGAGATCACTGAGGACAAGATGATCGAGGCTATCTACGCTGCACATGAGGTGAACCAGCAGATTATTGCATTTATTGATACCATCGTTGCTGAGTGCGGCAAGGCTAAGCACGAGTATCAGCATATCGACATCCCCGCTGACCTTTGGGCTGACCTGATGGTTGCCGTCCCCGCAGAGGAGATGGAGGTAGCCGTATTTACCGACGTTAAGCAGGTTCGTGAGGAGAACATCCGTCAGATCAAGAATCGTCTGGAGGAGCGTTACGCAGAGGCTCATCCCGAGTGGATTTCCTGGATCGATGAGGCTGTTTACAAATATCAGAAGAAGACTGTTCGTAAGATGATCCTGAAGGATCATAAGCGTCCCGATGGCCGTCAGATCACTGAGATCCGTAGACTGGCTGCAGAGGTAGATCTTCTGCCCCGCGTACACGGTTCCGGTATGTTTACCCGTGGACAGACCCAGATCATGAACATCTGTACTCTGGCACCTCTGTCTGAGTCTCAGCGTCTGGATGGCCTGGATGTGCTTGAGACCGGTAAGAGATATATGCATCATTACAACTTCCCCAGCTACTCTGTAGGTGAGACAAAGCCCTCCAGAGGTCCGGGAAGACGTGAGATCGGTCACGGCGCACTGGCTGAGCGTGCACTGGTTCCCGTTCTGCCTACCCCCGAGGAGTTCCCTTATGCGATCCGTACCGTATCTGAGACCATGGAGTCCAATGGTTCCACCTCTCAGGCAAGCGTTTGTGCATCTTCCCTGTCCCTGATGGCAGCAGGTGTACCGATCAAGGCTGCAGTTGCAGGTATCTCCTGTGGTCTGGTAACCGGCGAGACCGATGATGATTATCTGGTATTGACCGATATTCAGGGTCTTGAGGACTTCTTCGGTGATATGGACTTTAAGGTAGCAGGTACTCACAAGGGTATCACCGCTATTCAGATGGATATTAAGATTCACGGTCTGACCCGTCAGATCGTAGAGGAGGCTATCGCACGCACCAGAGCAGCTCGTCTGTACATTCTGGATGAGGTTATGGCCCCTGTTATCGCAGAGCCTCGTAAGGAGGTTGGCGAGTACGCACCTAAGATCGAGATGATCAAGATCGATCCTACCAAGATCGGCGATGTTGTCGGCAAGCAGGGCAAGGTGATCAACAAGATTATCGAGGAGACCGGTGTGCAGATCGATATCGATGATGACGGTCTTGTATCCGTATGCGGCACCGATAAGGCGATGATCAAGAAGGCTATCGACATCATCACCCGCATCGTTACCGACATCGAGGTTGGCATGGTTCTGACCGGACCTGTTGTTCGTATCATGGACTTCGGTGCATTCGTAAATCTGGCTCCCAACAAGGATGGTATGGTTCATATCTCCAAGCTGGCCAACAAGCGTGTGGCTAAGGTTACCGATGTGGTAAATATCGGCGACGAGGTTACCGTAAAGGTTATCAAGGTTGACGAGAAGGGCCGTATCGACCTGAGCATCAAGGATGTAGAGAAGGATGCTCCCAAGGACGAGCAGTAATTAATCCGATAAGTGCAGAGCTGTCATCGAAAGATGGCAGCTTTGTTTTATGAAATGACCCGGGTATTTGTGGATAATGTGAAGAAAAAACGAGAAAAAACATTAAAAAGTACTTGCATTATTTACAAGTCCGTGTTATAGTAGAAAGGCTGAAAATGCGCTAAGAATCACGCGTGCTTATTTCGGAGAGGGTGCCTGAGGGTGCTCAGGTTTCTCCGGGAGGAAGGTACGCGGAAGAAAAAACCGAATGGAGGAAAAGAAAATGAGCGTTATTTCAATGAAGCAGCTGCTTGAGGCTGGTGTACATTTCGGACATCAGACCAGAAGATGGAACCCTAAGATGGCTCCCTACATTTACACCGAGAGAAATGGTATCTATATCATCGACCTGCAGAAGTCTGTAGGCATGGTTGACACTGCTTACAAGGCAGTAGCTGATATCGCTGCTGAGGGCGGCACCATTCTTTTCGTAGGAACCAAGAAGCAGGCTCAGGATGCCATCAAGACTGAGGCAGAGCGTTGCGGTATGTACTATGTAAAT
>JAFOFP010000157.1 GCA_017387285.1 Lachnospiraceae bacterium | reverse complement strand
GGTCAAACCGACATCACCGACGATTTGGCTGACCTGCTGGTTGGTCGAGTCGAACATGCCGGACAGGTTAGATATGATACCCGCCGTCAGGATCTCTTTCAGCCAATCTGTGATACTTTCCCAAATAGTATCCATAGAGTCGCCTCCAATACTTTAGGTTGTCGGTTGTGTGTTAATTGCTTATCTTGCATCCAGGTCAGCGCGGGTACGTTTCTTTTCAGGAGCCTTGTGGAAAGAATCCTCTCCAGGAATCAGGCCCAAGCGTCTGCCATTATCAAAATCACAGTGAACGGTGCCCATATCGTCTACGATTCTCACGGTACCTTTGGTGCCAGGAGGAATCGGACGAGGATCATCACCCATAAAATCCAGGACAATTCTTGTGCCCGCCGGGTATTCTTCCTTCATGCGCTGAACAAGGTTTTTATCAACAAACATAATTTTACCTCCCTTCAGATTAATGATGGGCAGCACCCATGAGGATGCTGCCCTTGGTTTACACACCGTTGGGAGTATCAACGACACGCTCGCAAAAAACCAGATATCTCTGTCTGCCACCGGAAGCGTAAGGGTGGCAAGTAAGCAGGGTCAGCAGTTCGCGTCCAGGCTGGATCAGGACTTCCTCTACTTCATAGGGATTGATGATTTTGATCTCAACCACCTTGTAGGTCAGTGTTTCCCACAGATTGGTGATGGTCACATAATCACCTACGTGGAGCTTTTCAATGTAACGAAAGTAGCTGGCACCGGAGTAACCACGATGGCCAGCAATGACGCAGTTGGTATTCTCTCCGCCAATGGGAAGACTGGTCTGGCTCAGGTGAGCCGCGCCTTCTGCCATGTGGGAATCAGTAGCACCGAGAAATATGGGCATCTCCAGTTCCATTGCAGGAATGGAGATCACACCGAAGGTTTCATCCTCCAGACCATAGCTTCGCAAAAAGAAGCTGGGCTTCTGATAGTCATATTCGCAGCTGAGTCCCGACTGTCCTTGGGCATAAATGCTCTCGTTGTAGGCGACCATATCTTCCCAAAGGTCGGGATACAGCCGTTCAGGTTCTGTTTCTTCCGGAACAATATCCTCCTGCGGAACAGTATCTATTGTTCCGTCCGGATCAGTAGGTTTGATAAAGGGCAGAATCTCAACCCAGCTCAGAAACTCTTCTGCATTCAGAGCAATCTCACGATCGACGATTGCTCCATGGACATAAGGGTAAAGCATAAGCCCGAGACCACTCAGAAAGAGCAGGATCATCAAGGCCATCAGAAAGGATTTCCACGGTCTGCTCTTACGTCTGTACATAGCGTCCACCTCTGCGTCTGCGACGGCGATTTGCCCGGCGCTTGTTCCGGATGATCAGGAAGATCACAATGACCAGCGCGATCATTAAGACCGCAAGCACACCGAGCCAAATGCCAAGCATATACATCTCTTCCCAGTTGGACTTAGGAAGTTCTTCCTGGATAATTTCCTCTACGATAACCTCCGCCTCTTCGTAGGGAATCCGGGTACCACGAACTAAAAGCCGGTGGGTATTCACACCATAGGGAGTACAAGTGACTAACGTGCAGTAGTCCTCACCGGAGGTTACCCCCAGTAGGCTTGTATCATAAGGCAGCACCGTTGTAATACTGTCGATCTGGTAAGCCAAAGTCTCATTCAGAACGTGCAGATAGAACACGTCACCAAGGATCAGCTGTTCCAGATCCGTAAACATCTTTTGGGTCGCCATACCGGAGTGGCCGGTCAGGATTGCGTGGGTGCTCTCTCCACCCACAGGGAGGGAGCTTCCCAGCAGATGCCCCACACCTCGATCCAGGGAGTCATTGTTTGTGCCATGATAAATGGGAAGATTTACACTGATTTTCGGAATCTCCACGTAGCCCATCGTGCCATTGCCAGCGATGTTAAGCTGTGCCTCATAATCAACAGAGGCCTCCAGCAGTGCAGCCTGAGAGTAAGCCTCTCCGGCTGTACCGGGAACAATAGATTCGTTGTAGGCGATTGCTAGCTCCTTTGCTTCGAGCAAAGCGCTGTTGTCTGCCTGCTGGATCACTTCTTCATAAGCCGTGTGGATCTCAG
>JAFOFP010000156.1 GCA_017387285.1 Lachnospiraceae bacterium | reverse complement strand
CCCGCCTCCACCAAGGTATAGCGGGGCATCAGGTGCTGGTTATACTGATAGGCTTTCAGAAAGGTGGGGCGGGTGAGGCCGGGATAGCAGGCCTCTGCCAAAAGTTTCATCTGCAGGCTCAGAGCCAGATTGTCTTCCAAGTAGGGGTTGTTCAGATAGCTGATGGGGCCGTCGGCAGTTTGACACATGCCATTGAAGAACATGAGGGGTGCATAGGTTTCTCCATCCAGCTCTACGGTGTAACGGTTTCTGGATGCAGTAGCGTCCCGATGAAGGTCAATGACAACTTCAACGGACGGATTTTGTGCCAATATGTCCCGCACCCGGCTGTTGGCCTCGGAATAGGCCGTATCGTAAGGGTAGACGGAACGATCATGAATGACCCTGTAACCGTAGCTCTCCAACAACTCGGTCAGATAATCTCCCACCTCCAGGATGGTCTTCCCCTGACCCTCCACCGTATCCAAAAACCCTTCTGTCCCATGGGTGTGGTGAATCAGAATCTGAGGCGTATCCGCCCGCTTTTCAATGGTAAGATCCTTCGCCAACAAGCCCTCCACCTTCAGCTGTGATGGGTAGACGGTGGTGGAATTATGTACAAAATATAATTGCTTTACCAGATAGTCAAAGTCCTTCAGCTGGCTCAATGTATACAATGTGCCGTTCATGGCCGGAAGCCGATTGGAAGTGACCGGAATAACCACACCGGTGGAGGCTTCTTCACCACCGTTGGCCCCTATATTCTCACCGACATCAGCAGTATCGGGCAGCACCCCCGCGCCGGTACCGTGGTACAAAATCTCTGAGGCCACATACCGCTCATACACCGGATCGCTGACCGATGTCTGCTTACTGCCAGCTTGCTCACTGCTTACCTCCTTGTCGCCGGTTTCCTTGGCCTCACCACGGTTGGCATAGGAAATCAACGGAATGGGTACAGACATCATCTCCCGCAGCAGCTGCTGCCAGAGAGATTCCCGCTGTGTCATTTCCGCATAAGCGGTGAGGCCGCAGATGGGATTCACCATGCTGCGGACCATATTCTCGATGATCGCCTGACCGGTTACCCCTGCCACATTGGTGCCGGACAGCAGACTCACACAGATGATTGTCATCCAGAGAAGTCGACCATGTCCGCTATGCCGAACACTTCCCCATCCATCTCTCCACTTACGTTTTGCCGCCATATCCCTCAAAGGCAGTGGATGTCCGCCACCACCGCCTGAATTTTCTTCTTTAACAATATATACCCCTGATTCTTGTCCTATGCCCCGCTATTCCTCTGCTCCCAGCAGTGCAATATTCACTCCTTCGGCAATGGTATGCCCCAGCTGAGCCACCCGCTCGTCAATGTCCTTCGGCGTCACCATCATCTGTCCCAGACTGGGCTCCACCAGCTCACGGATCAGCTGATACTGCTCCGTAGGACTCTGCTCCTCGATCCAATCCGCCGCATCGGTCATCCCGGCCGAACGGCGAAGCATCTCCGACAATGCCTGGGCGGTGTCATAGACAATGGCTGCAGCACTGACTACTGTAGGCACGCCGATGGCAATGACCGGAATCCCCAATGTTTCTCCGGTGAGACTGTGTCTGTGATTACCCACCCCCGAACCCGGCTGGATCCCCGTGTCCGTTATTTGGATCGTAGTTCCCAACCGGGACACGCTGCGGGCTGCCAGTGCATCAATGGCAATCACCAGTCCCGGTTTCATCTCCGCCACGATTCCCCTGACGATCCTGGCCGACTCCATTCCGGTCTGGGCCATCACTCCCGGAATAATTCCATTTATTTTGGGAGAAGCCGATTCTAAATGGCCGGTGATCCACAGCTCGTCCACCACTCTGGGGCCAAGGGAATCCGACGTCACCTCACGATTGCCGAGGCCTACGGCCAGAATTCTCGGTGCAGTTTTCTCCACGGCCTTCTGTCCGCATTCCAACACTTTCCCTACCAATCCTCTCAGATGATCAGCCAACTGCTCTGACACCTGCCGATGACAGTCCTCATCATTTTGCTCCAACGACTGCGCCTCCAAAGTGATATAAGTCCCCACCGGCTTGCCGATCGCCGCAGCCCCTGCCTCGTTAAGCACGCGTACCGTGGTCACCCGAATACCGGTCTTCTCATCAAAGCTTTCATCAAATTTCACTCCCTCTTCCTTCTCACACCTCCCCGGGCTGCTCTCCCTCGCCTCCAGAGCCAAATCCGTGCGAATTTCCATTCGGTTCACAATGTCATACCTCCAGTCAGAGGTCGCCCAACAATCTGACTGCGAGGCAGACAGAAATCCCGCATATCACAATCCTGCCGCCGACCTCTAAGAATATCAATATTTTTTGCAAAAATTCATTAAATTATGTATTGACAGAATGGCAGAAATCCGCTAGACTATCTTCGTATGTTTACATTAAATACTGTCCGTGTCCGGCATTAATGCAAACCATAAAATGATTAATTTACAAATTTATTTGGAGGTGCACAGATTTGGCTAACATTAAATCTGCAAAGAAGAGAGTTTTAGTGATCGAGACTAAGACAGCAAGAAACAAGGCTATCAAGTCCAGAGTAAAGACCTACGTTAAGAAGGTAGACGCTGCTGTAGCTGCAGGCGATAAGGCTGCTGCACAGGTAGCTCTGAGAGACGCTATCAGCGAGCTGAACAAGGCTGCTTCTAAGGGCGTTTATCACAAGAACACTGTTGCTAGAAAGGTTTCCCGCCTGTCTCTGGCAGTGAACAAGCTGGCTTAATTTATTGATATGACGAAGGAAAGACCGTCATCTTTTCTTCAATGAAAACGAATTTCAAAAGACCTGACTGTGGGTGTGACAGTCAGGTCTTTTTTCTATGTAACCAATATATTATCAATGAAATATTAATCCGCAAACTCAGTGTGCTTTACAATCCACTGTTTCAATTTAATATTTAACCAGAAACCATAAATACCAAATGTAATAATGGTCAGCAAAAACCATTTAATCCAATTCCCCCATAACTGTGCACCCGTACCATTAAATTTTAGGCGGTGTCCGTTTACTACCGTATGAGCTGTCTCCCACTTATACACAAGACAAAGTCCCCATGGTGCACATAGTCCAAACGTACATGCAGAAATCAATCCACTCAACAGATTCCATCCAATCCACTGCAACAATGTTCCATCAAAATAAGAATCGGTACTTTTAGTGTTAATCACCACATTAATATCAGACATAACATGCCCTCCTTTGTTTTTATACATTAATTTTATCGCATTAGTCATATAATTGCAATCATTTTTTATAAGTTAATACTCCGCCCCGACAAACAATACTCCAACAGTGCCTCACAGCCCTGTCGCACATCACGGTAGGTAGCATCAAAATCGCCGGTGTACCAAGGATCGGCCACATCCCGATCGATCCCGGCAAAGGACAACAGTTTATAAATCTTCCCCTGACGGTCACCGCCGGCAATGCGGATCATGTTGCGGATATTGTAAACATCCATACCGACAAGATAATCGTAGTTCTCATAATCCTCCCGGGTCATCTGCACTGCCCGGTGAGGCACCAGCGGGACCCCGACCTGCCGAAGCTTGCTGACCGTCCCGTAGTGGGGCTGGTTTCCAATCTCCTCGCGGCTGGTGGCCGCGGAATTGATGGTGAACAAGTGGGAAAGGTGGCGTT
>JAFOFP010000155.1 GCA_017387285.1 Lachnospiraceae bacterium | reverse complement strand
TCTTTTGCTGTAAATGGATTAGCAAGATTTCGTGTAAATGCCTATCGTCAGCGTAACTCTATGGCAGCAGTTGTTCGTATTGTTTCCTTCGATATTCCCAACTGGGAAGAACTGCATATTCTGCCTCAGGTCATGGATCTGGCTGATACACCTCATGGCATGATCTTGGTAACAGGTACTGCGGGCAGCGGTAAATCTACCACTCAGGCCTGTATTATTGACCGAATCAACCGTACCCATGACTATCATATTGTTACGTTGGAAGATCCTATCGAATTTTTGCATCGCAACCAGCGCAGCATCGTCAGCCAGCGTGAGATCGCCATCGATACCACCGATTATCTTTCTGCTTTAAGAGCTTGCCTTCGCCAAGCTCCGGATGTCATTTTATTAGGTGAAATGCGTGATGCCGAAACCATCCGCACCGCCATTACTGCTGCCGAAACCGGTCACACCGTAATTGCAACTTTGCACACCAATGGTGCCGTGAATGCGATCAACCGTATCATTGATAGCTTCTCCAGTTCTCATCAGGAGCAGATCCGCGTTCAGCTGGCCACCGTGCTTCGTACCGTTGTATCTCAGCAGATGATGCCCGATGTAGAAGGCAATATGCTTCCGGCCTTTGAGATCATGCACGTAAACAATGCAATTCGAGGTTTGATCCGTGACAATAAAAACCACCAGATCGACAATGCGATTCTAGCAGGAAGGGCAGAGGGTATGATCACCATGGATCAATCCATTTTAAACCTATATCGTGATCGACGCATCACTCGAGAGACCGCACTGCTGTATGCAGACCACCCCGAACAGCTACAAAGACAACTTAACTAACAATTCAAAACAAGAAAAATAAAAAAGGGCCCACAACACCTTTCCACTGCATACCACTGTAGCAGCGGAAAGGTACTGTGGGCCCCTTTTACATTTTTATTACAGCAGACTCTTATACAGAGCTACGATATCCTCAACACAGGTATCCTTGGGGTTACCAGGACGGCAAGCATCAGCAAAAGCACACTCAGCCAGGAACTGAACGTCCTCTTCCTTCACGATATCCTTCAGGTCAGCGGGAATACCAACATCCTGAGACAGCTTGCGAACAGCGTCAACAGCAGCTTTGCGGTATTCTTCCTGAGTCATGTTCTCGGTACCTTCAACACCCATAACCTTAGCGATCTCACGATACTTCTCGCCGGTAGCTTCTGCATTGTATTCCATAACGGTGGGCAGCAGGATCGCATTCGCTACACCGTGGGGAGTGTCATAAACAGCACCCAGAGGATGAGCCATGGAGTGAACGATACCCAAACCAACGTTGGAGAAGCCCTGACCTGCGATATACTGACCCAGAGCCATGCCTTCGCGGCCTTCCTTCTCGTTGTTAACAGCGCCGCGCAGAGACTTAGCAATGATCTCAATGGCTTTCAGGTGGAACATGTCGGTCATCTCCCAAGCAGCCTTGGTGATGTAACCTTCAATAGCATGGGTCAGAGCGTCCATACCGGTAGCAGCGGTCAGACCCTTGGGCATGGAAGACATCATATCGGGATCAACTACAGCTACAACAGGAATATCATGAACGTCTACACAAACCATTTTACGTTTGCTCTCAACGTCGGTAATTACGTAGTTAATGGTAACCTCAGCTGCGGTACCGGCGGTGGTGGGAACAGCGATGATCGGAACGCAGGGGTTCTTGGTGGGAGCAACGCCTTCCAAGCTGCGAACATCAGCAAACTCAGGGTTGGTAATGATGATACCAACAGCCTTTGCGGTATCCATGGAGGAGCCGCCGCCGATGGCGATGATATAATC
>JAFOFP010000019.1 GCA_017387285.1 Lachnospiraceae bacterium | reverse complement strand
TTTATATCGCGCCACAAACTCCTTCGCATGATCCTGAGGAGTTCCGATCAGATCCAGCAGACAATCCATGCATCCGCCAATCAGTCTTCCACTGGCTTTTACGGGGCCGTTTGGCGTGGTCCACTCCACCGGATCGGTCAGGCAATATCCGGCAAACTCCGGCTTCTGATTTTTAGACTTCTGATTTTCAGACTCCGGATCTTCGGACTCTGGACGCTCAGACTCAGCATTTTCGGTTTTCGGTTTTTTCCCTTCAAACAGATCATAGCTTGACTGTTCGGCAAGCTCACCCTTCCAAAGCTTAAGGTTCTCCTCCAGAGAAGGATGAAGCTTTGTCATGCCAAAACCGCCCCCATTACAGCCGTAAATGGTGGCGATATCCAGGCCGGTGGTCACGCTGAACAGGATACTGGTTGGATCGGAATATCCCTGTATCCACTTGGGATTTGCTTTGATTTTCTCCTCATCCAAAAAGGGAAGCATATCGATCAGGAAATCTCCGCCGGATGCACAGAGGATCATATCCACATCCTTATCCTCCACCAACTCCATGAACTCCTGCCCACGCACCTCTCCCGATGCACTGGCGATCAACCCACTGCGGACACTGTCCGTCTCACGGACACGGTAGCCCGCCTTTTTGATCTGCTCAATGGATAAATCAAATTTCGGTATTTTTTCCTCGGGGATTCCCGCGCTGGGCGCGGGAATTCCGATGAGATCACCTGTTTTCAGCCATTTAGGATAGATCATATCCTTCCTTCTTTCTATTCATTGCAGAGCTTATTCACACTGCTCCTTATGATTTCTTTAACTGCTTTGCCAACTGAATATACTCATTAATTTCCTTTTCATAGGATTTCAGGCTCATCTGCCAGAATTCCTTCTTGGTCAGGTCGATACCTGCGATCATCGCCGCGCCCTCACAGCTGGTAACGGGGGTCGCATGAAGCATCTCGCGGTATTTGGGGACAAACACAGCGCCCTCTTCCTTGTACTTGGCATATAAGCCCCGGGCCAGCAGACCGCCGAAGGCATAAGGGAAATTGTAGAAGCTGTTTCCGGTGCTGTAGTAATGTCCCTTGCACACCCACATGTAAGGATGGCGAACATCCTGATCCATGCCATCGCCGTAAGCCTGCTTCTGAGCATCCAGCATGATCTTGCTCAGCTCATCGGCAAACATAAATTCACCTGCACGACGCTGGAATACTGCGGTCTCAAACAGATATCTGGAATAAATGTCGCAGATGATCTGATTTACCTCCATGAGCTGACCCTCCAACAGGGCAAACCGTTCAGCCGGCTCCGTAGCCCCCGCAACCGCAGCACCCATCACCACATTCTCATTGAAGGTGGAAGCGGTCTCTGCAACGGGCATGGTGTAGTCAGAGTTCAGGATACGGTGATCCTCAATATTCAGATTGTGGTAAGCATGACCCAACTCATGGGCAAGGGTATCCACATCACTTAATGTTCCGTCAAAGTTGGTCAGAATACGGCTCTGCTTCTGCAGGGGAAGGCCTGCACAGAATGCGCCTCCCACCTTACCCTCTCTGGGATAGAAGTCGATCCACTCCTCATCAAATGCTCTGGCGATCATGTCTGCCAGATCCTGATCAAACCCGCCAAACAGCTCTACCAGATAGTTTCTGGCCTCCTCTGCGGTAAACTTGCGGCCCTCACCGCCGCCAACGGGAGCAAACAGATCATACCAGGGCAGTCCATTCTCATGGCCCAGATACTCTGCCTTCGCCTTCATATAGCTGCGGAACATGGGAAGATACTCTTTGATGGACTCCATCAGTGCGTCCAGAGTCTCCTTCTGCAGGCGTGACTTGTAGAGCGTCTCCGCCAGAGGAGAAGCAAACCCTCTCATCTGCGCCGCATTGATCACCTGCAGTTTAATATTATTCAGGGCAAATGCCACAGAATCCTTGATCTTATCGTAGCAGGCGAGCTCCGCCTCATAGGCATCCTTTCTCACCTGAGGATCACTGTCATAGGCCAGATTACGGACTGCCGACAAGGTGATCTTCTCCCCGCGATACTCTGCCTGAACGGTAGAGGTCAGATAAGACTGCAGGTCGGACCAACCACCGCCACCGCTGATATTGAATCTGGCAATAACCTCCTCGGCCTGATCACTGAGGGAATATTTGTCATCCTCCTTCAGCTGTTTCAGCATAAACTCATATTCTTTCAGCAAAGGATCGCTCTCAATCAATTCTTCCAAATTTTCCAAGGAAGCAATATATTTCTTTGCAATGGTGTCCGCCTTGGTGGTTCCTGCCGCCTTGGCCATCAGCTGCCCAAGATATGCCACACTCTCACTGTCGGAAGTGTTCACGGACTGACGCAGGTTAGCGTACAGCCCCATGGTATAGATCATAGATGCCATCTTCTCCTGCAATCGAATATAAGTCAACAGGTTCTCTTTTGCATCACCGCCGGGCAAGGACGCTGCAAAGGCATTGGCCTCAGCACACACCTCATCTACCTGCTTAAAATCCTCCTGAAATTTCGGATCATCAAATCCTTTATACAACACATCCAATGACCATTCTGCATTCATCTTCCTTATTCTCCTTTCGCTTGTTCCACCATTAATCATCACCAATGGATTTTTAGCATAAATATTTACTATGATCTTTTATACCACAAAAATGATCAGCACAGAGCAGACAGCCAAAAACAGCGCCACTCCCGCATACATCCAAACCAGCCGTTTTTCCTTTTCCCACTGATAGGCAGCCTGCAATACCATGGTCACTGCCAACAACGGGACATACACTTTGATGGATTCCTCCCAGACGGAGATCAGCTGAAGCACTGCCAACACAAACGCCACCAAAGAGAGTGCGGTAATCCCTACAAACAATACCTTATCTTTTTTGCTCAGATCACTGAATCCGATTTTTCCGTCTTCTCTTTTCATTTTTCTCTCCTATTTGAATCCGAACAGGCAGGTGATCAGCTGTTCCAGATAATATTGATCCTTCACCCCCATCAACTCACGGGCTGAGTGCATGCCTGCCATAGCCACACCCACATCCTGCATCTGCATGGGTAAGTATGCTGAAGCGATGGAACCCAGTGTGCCGCCGCCGGGAATATCCGAGCGATTGACAAACTTCTGGCAAGGCACATCCGCCATGGCACAGAGCTGCTGTACCGTAGCCACCGACTCACAGGTGCTGACATAGGACTGTCTTGCCGCCATCTTGATCGCCACACCGCCATTCATCTTCACCGGATTGGTGGGATCGTTTTTGTCAGGCTGATTGGGATGCATACAGTGAGCCACGTCCACAGACAGCGCAAATCCGTCGGTGATATCCTTAAGATACTGGGCTCTGGACAGACCAAGTGCGTCATAGATCCGCTCGATCACATAGGGAAGCGCCAGCCCTGCCGCACCCTGCTTGGAACGGCTGCCGATCTCCTCATGATCAAAGATCACCGCCATATTGATCCCCTTATCCCGCTGTGCCTGGATCAGTCCTTTGATGCAGGCCGTCACGGAAGTAATATTATCCAGTCTGGGGGAAGAAATCATCGTCTCATTCAGACCAACTAAATCACCTTTCTCATACTGATAAAGATATAATTCATAGTCAAGAATCTCGTCCGCCTCAGCACCACACTCCCTGGCGAGGGCCTCCATAAAGAACCCTTCCCCTCCAAGCGTCTCCTCCAGAACTTCAAGGATAGGCAGCATATCTCTCTGATAGTTGAACTCCACACCCTTATTCGCCTCGCGGTTCATGTGGATGGCCAAACTGGGGATGGTCGCAACGGGTCTGGCAAAGTCCACAAACCGTACCTCCGGATGGAATGCATCCTCACCCTTAAGCGCCACCTTACCGGCGATGGAAAGGGGTCTGTCCAACCAGGAATAATTGAGCATTCCGCCGTAAGGCTCCACATTTATCCGTCCATATCCGTTCTGCTTCATCTCAGGACAAGGTTTTACCTTAAAGCAAGGGAAATCGGTGTGAGCCATAGCCAGACGAAGATTGCCCTCTGTCGCCATGGTTCCGCCAATGGTAAATGCAATCAGGGTGGAATCGTATACCGTCACATAGTATTTACCGCCGTACTCCAACTCCATATCCCAGTCCGAGGAAAAGTCCAGGGAAATAAATCCCGCCTCGTCCAGATCCTCCCCTGCGGTCAGTACCGTATGAAACGGAGAAGTAGACTTCTCGATGCGCTCAAGCAAATAATTTGCTGAATTCATATATCTGTGTTCTGCTGCCATATTCGACCTCCTAAATGTCGCTTATCTTCGCGACTTCAACTAAGAAAAATCATACATCATAACCGCAATTAATGCAAGTGAAGAAGCACGAAAATCCCCTTAACCTCTTGTCACACAAACACCATCTGCACCAACAACATATAGCATAGCGTTCCCCCTCCAATGGAAAGGAGGGTATTATGCTTCCATTTATGGATGATCACCACAAACAGGATGGCCAGGCATTCCGGTACACCGAAGGGTGCAGAAACAACGGATATATTTTTCAGGCAATACACCACCAACATACCCATGACCGCGTGGGGAAGCACCTTTCCCAGATAGAGGATCGGCTTGGGAGTCCCTTTATGGAAAATCAGAAAGGGGGCAAAGCGGATCAGGGCTGTGATCACCGCTGTCACCATGATGATCGCCAACGATCTGCTTACATCAATCATCATTTTCGCCCTCCTCATCGGTCAACATTGTTTTCTCCAACTGACGTTTTTCCAAAAATAACGCAACGGTGATTCCGATCATGGCCGGAATTAAAAAGGTATCCACGCTGAACCATACCCGGCAGATGGCCGTGATCACGACACCGGTGATCGCCGGAAGATGACTCTTTGCACTCTCCCACTGCTCAACAAAAATCACCACAAAAAGAGCTGTCATGGCAAAATCAATACCGGCTGAATTAAATGCAAAGGAGCTTCCGATGATCACACCCAGCACATCTCCCAGTATCCAATAACCGTGATTCATCAAGGTCAGATAAAAATAATATTTGTACTCATCCACATTGTCCGGCAGCTCAGGTCGGCTGACCAGTGAGTAGGTCTCGTCGGTCAGACCAAAGATCATATATGGTTTAAACCGACCGGCCTTTTCATATTTTTTCAATACACTGATCCCGTAAAACAGATGGCGGATCTGCACCATAACGGTCATCAATGCCACAGAAATCAGAGATGCCCCCGCTGTCAACAGATCCACGGTCACATACTGCATGGATCCGGCATAAACAGCCGCCCCCATAAGCAGCGCCCAGGGCCATGTATATCCCTTGTCCTGCAGCAGGATGCCAAACCCTATTCCCAACACAATATAGCCGGCCATAACCGGAAGCGATGAGATAAACGCCTGTTTTATCGTGTTTTTTGTCCTTGATGTCACCACCGGTTGTCTTTCCTTCATAATAAACACGCTTCTTCCCTTATTGTTATCTTGATATGATCATATTTTTCTCGTTTTTCCCACCGTCCATCGATGTTCAGCAAACGCTTTTGCGCCTGTCTCACTTGTGGTACGGTTCATGATGAATGATCCTGCAGGCCCGATAGATCTGCTCCAACAAAATCACCCGCATCAGCTGATGAGGAAAGGTCATTCGGGAAAAACTCAACTGATAATCTGCACGCTTCATCACCTTCTCCGACAGTCCAAGGGATCCACCGATAATGAATACCATATGGCTGGTTCCTGACACGCCTAAAGTCTCGACCTTCGCTGCCAGCTCCTCCGAATCCAACATTTTCCCTTCAATGGCCAGCGCGATCACATAGGCATCATCCCTGATCTGAGCCAGAATCCGTTCACCTTCTTTATCTTTGATCATGCGGTTGACCGTATCCGATGCCTGATCGGGCGTCTTCTCATCCGCAACCTCGATGATTTCCAGCTTTCCGTATCGAGACAAGCGTTTTGCGTATTCATCGATGGCCTGTGTATAAAACTTCTCTTTGATTTTCCCCACACCGATCACTGTAAATTTCATGGTTTTCTCCTGTTTTATGCGTCTTGTTCCGGTGAACTTTCCGATTTTTATTACATCCGCCCTCAAATATTATATTCTGTATGATAGCAAATCCCCGGACATTAATCAAGGGAAAACCCTTGATTAATGTCCGACCCCAAATATAAATCTTTTCTAAACCGATGAATATACGTTGTTTTTCGCCTCATCTTGTATTATAATATCGAACAGACAATTTCAGCGTTTTTTTGCTACGACGCTGCCGAAAGGATATCGTTTATGCCCGAACAGATAAAAAACCCGGTTCAAATGTTCTGTTCTGACTCCGACCGGATTGACCGTCTTGTCAGCTTTTTGACCTATTGCGGTATCGATGCACAGAAAGCCTACGATGAGGAGGATGACAGCTACGCCCTTCTGGTAGACTCGTCCGATCGCCGCCGTGCCAGTCATCTGATGCAGGATTTCCTCGAAAAGGAGAAGGAACGTGCGCTGGCAGAACAAAAAAAGAATGAGGATCGTCAGCCGGTCCCCTATTCACATGTATATGAAAAATGCGAGGATCGCTACAAAAACCACTTATCCTCCGCCATCACCTGTGCTGTTGTGGGTACCGGTCTGTTGGCTTCCCTGTGCTTATCTCAAGCTGAGCTGATCGCTTTCCCCGGCACGTTCCGATCAAACCCGTTTTCCTTTACGGTTTTCTTGCTTGTCGCTGTATTTTTCGAGGTGTTTGCCGCACTCTCCTTCCATCGGGCCGGAGATTTGAAACAACAGATCGCCGACGAGGAGGATTTAACGGAGTCATTGACCAATTGGTTCATTACCACCTACGATCAACATCAACTTGATTCCTGCATCGCCGCTGCTGAGGGTGATATCGAGGAGGAAGAGGTTCTTTACCTTAAACGGTTGGAATGCACTCAACAGATATGCAACAATATGAACATCTTGTTGCCGAGGTTGATTATCTTCAAAAAGAAATCGACCAAAATTACAACTATATTCTAAACTCATTATTGCTTCTAC
>JAFOFP010000154.1 GCA_017387285.1 Lachnospiraceae bacterium | reverse complement strand
GGTGTCAGTGGATTCAAACGCTTTGTGGAGATCATGGAGGAGGAGCCTGAGATGGACGGTACCGAGGCCAAAGTGCTGACGGACGTTCAGGGAACCATCGAGTTTCGCGGTGTGACCTATGCCTATGATCCTTCCAAGGAGGTTCTGCGGGATATTGATCTGAAACTGGAAAAGGGCCGCAAGCTGGCGTTGGTTGGTCCCTCCGGCGGAGGAAAGACCACCCTTTGTCACCTTCTTCCCAACTTTTATAAGCTGAGGCCGGAGGACGGAGCGATCCTGATCGATGGCAAGGATATCCGTGACTTGACGCTGGAGTCTGTCCGCAAGAATATCGGTATCGTTCAGCAGGATGTGTTCCTGTTTGTGGGAACCATCCGTGAAAATATTCTCTACGGTCGTCCCGATGCCACCGAGGAGGAGATGATCGAGGCGGCTCGCCGGGCAAACATTCATGACTATGTAATGACTCTGGAGAAGGGTTACGATACGGAGATCGGAGAGCGCGGCGTGAAGCTGTCCGGAGGACAGAAACAGAGACTGTCCATCGCCCGCGTATTCTTAAAAGACCCTGCCATCCTGATTCTGGATGAGGCAACCAGCGCCCTGGACAATACCACTGAGGTGCTGATCCAGCAGGCCCTTGATGAGCTTTGCAAGGGTCGTACCACATTGGTGGTTGCTCATCGTCTTTCTACCATCCGGAATGCAGACGAGATCGCGGTGGTGATGGATGGAAAAATCACCGAGCGAGGCACCCATGAGGAACTGATGGCGGCAGACGGAATCTATAAAAATCTGTATGCACTGCAATTTCGGGACAATGATCTCATTGACTGAGTGGTTGAGAGATAGCCGGCGGAATGCGGCCATAGAGGAAGAATGAGAAAAAGAATGAGAAAAAGAATGATTGTTAGGAGTAGATATAATGAGAGCAAATAAGCCGGTTATTGGACTGACCAGTTCCTATGAAAAGACGGACAAAACCAATTTTGTGTTTTCCAACCACAGTTATCTGGATTCTATCCGCCATTTCGGCGGTATTCCGCTGATCATTCCCACGGAGGGTGAGGATGATGAGCTTCAGATGTTGATCGATATGTGTGACGGCTTACTGCTGTCCGGAGGAGATGATATTGATCCGGCCCTTTACGGCGAAGAGGTGCTCAATGACACCTTGGAGCTGACGCCGGTGCGGGATGCGGTAGAGCGAAAGGTCTGCGATCTGGCAGTCAAAAAAGGCCTGCCTATCTTCGGGATCTGCCGAGGTGTCCAGATGATGAATGTGTACTTTGGCGGCAGTCTGTATCAGGATATTCCTGCTCAGATCGATACGACCATCAAGCACAGTATGGAACCGCCTGCTCATCGGACCTGTCATAAGTGTATCGTTGAGAAGGATACGCCCCTTTATGAACTGTTTGGCAGAGAGGAAGTAGGCGTAAACAGCCATCATCATCAGGCAGTGAAGGCGGTGGCCCCCGGGTTTGCGGTGATGGGCCGTGCCGAGGACGGGATCGTTGAGGCTATCTATGATCCGGGTAAGCCCTTTGTCTGGGGAGTACAGTGGCATCCGGAGCGGATCTGGGACATCGAGGAGTCGTCAGCAAAGCTGTTCGAGGCGTTTATCGAGGCATGCAGATGAGCGTCTGTTTATTTTGTGAATAGGGATTATGGAAGCCGGAGCATACTATGACCAGCGAAGTGACCACCCCGCATTTGGGGGATCGCAGAGAAGGAGTCAATGTATGTCTTGGACTGTCAAAGAAAAAATGACAACAGCAGGACGTTATTTCCTGCTGTTTATTTTTGTCTCGTTTTTGGGGTGGCTGGGGGAGACCATCGGTTGTTCCATTGATATCGGTGCTTATTGTGACAGAGGGTTCGTCAATATGCCCCTCTGCACCATTTATGGATTTACCGTGCTGATCCTGTATGCGCTGTTGGGAACGCCGGAACGTGGCGGGATGATTCTTAGAGAGATACGGAGCCCCTATCTGCGGGTCCCGCTGTATTTTGTGTTGGGGACACTGATCACCACAGCTCTGGAATTCTTTGTGGGCTGGTTTTTTGCGGATGTACTGGGCGCCAAACTTTGGGATTATTCCTATTATCCGGATCATTTTCAGGGGCATATCTGTCTGCGGTTTTCCATTCTTTGGGGAATACTGATTCTTTTGGGAATGAAATATGTGTTTGGACCGGTCAGACGAGTGATTGCCGGACTGCCGGTTAATCGTCTTTTGTTGATCTCCGGCATCTCGGCACTTCTTTTGCTGACCGACTGGATCGTGAGCTTTTCGCGGATATTATTCTGACTGAGTTTCACGAAAAAAATTCTGCAGCATATGATAGTTCTGAAAACCATGAAAAGTAGGCGGGCAGTTTGCCCGGTGGAGTTTGAATATGCAGAACTGGGAAGATTATGAGGCGGATTATTTTCGCAGAGAGCCGGATGGATACGAAGCGGAAGCAGATAGAGATGACGATGGATGGGGAGTGGGGAGAGATGAGCGTTTGTGCCCGGTGGACCGGTATGGGCGGAAACGGTGTATGGATGATCAGAGAATGAACCGGAAACGCAATGGGGAAAAGACAGAACTGTGGGAGGGGTACGCGACGGACACTGCCATGGAAATGATCCGGGATATGGATGAATTTGAGAAATTGATGGGAACTGTCGGCAGGGAATTACTTCAGATCATCCGCCGGATGTGCGATTCCATGGATGGAGACGGATGCATCGCCATGGACGGGATGCTGACCCCAGAACTGAGGGATATGCTGGTTGATCGGGTGCTGGAAGAGATGGAAACAGCAGAGCAAATGGACCGGGAGCTGATCGCCCAGTTGCTATATCAGGAGATGTTACGCCGCCGACATCGCCGCAGATACGGACAGAGACGTCCGTTCACTGAAATTCCACGGAAAAGATTGCAGTTTTAAGAAAAATTAAGTTGAGCTTTGGCGCGAGAACCTTTACAATAGAAGAGAATACGAAATAAGGAACAGACTGGTTATGGGAAAAGCGATCAAGAAACTGATTATTCTGATATTGATTTTTATTGCTGCAGTGGCGGTGATCCTGTGGATCAACCGGGAGGATGAAGCCAAGAGAGAGTATATGGTAATGGGTGAGGCCGGACTTCCGGTGATCGGGATGATCTACGGCGATCTGGTGATCAATGAACTTCATGGATATACAGAGGAGCTTGAGGTAGGGGCGATCAGGGAGACGATCTACCCCCTTGGTGAAGAGCGCCGGATTCCTGTTCAGATACAGACCCGGGGACGTCAGGTGACGAAGGTGGGATACGAGGTGCGAAGCCTCGACGGCAGTCATCTGATTGAACGCAATGAGACGACTGATGTGGTGGAAACGGCGGATGGGATACTGACAGCGGAGATCGCGCTGATGGATCTGATGGAGATGGATGAAGAGTATCAGCTGATCTTTGTCCTCTATGAGGGAAAGACCCGACTGGCCGGATATTATACCAGAGTGCGGGCGCAGGCGGATACTGCGGTGGCAGGCGCGGTGGACTTTGCGCTGACGTTCTCCGATAAGACCTTTCTGGAGGATCCCGATGAGATGATCATTGCTCAGTTGGAAAGTAAACCCGGTGCGGATAATTCCAGCCTTGGCCATACGGATATTTATTCCAGTTATAGTCATGTGCTCTGGGGAAAGCTTGATCCCGTCAAGGGCAGTGATATCACGGTTCGCATCCACGAATTTGACCGGTTGATGACGGCGTTGGAGCTTTCTTATTCCATCACTTCCCGGGAT
>JAFOFP010000153.1 GCA_017387285.1 Lachnospiraceae bacterium | reverse complement strand
TTTTCCCTCGTAGGCTTTAACCACTTGATCATAATACCGATATTTCCATCCGGTCAGTTCCTGCTTTAGCTGAGCCAATTCTCCGATCACCCGATCCACCGCAGCTGCTGTCTCCTCCGGTTTAGCAGACAGTGCCACCGAGATCCGACGATTCTGCTCCTGCAGCATCCGACAATACCGCTCAGCCCGCACACCGCAGCACATCCAGACACGGACACCGTTTTTCCATTTCTGCATATCGGTGATCTTGATCAGACCGATCTCCCCTGTGCGTGTCACATGGGTTCCGCAGCAGGCACAGGTATCGGCGCCGGGTATCGACACGATCCGCACCTGACCGCTCAGTTCTTTCTTGCTTCGATAGGTGAGTTCCTTCAACTCCGATTCTGGGGGGAAGGTAATCTCCACAGGTCGGTTCTCCCAGACGATCCCATTGGCCCTCGCCTCAATGTACATCAATTGTTCCCAAGTCAGCTCACCGTTCAAATCAAGGGTCATGGTATCCAAAGACAGGTGAAAACCCACATTATCATAGCCATACAGTTCATGGATCAGACCGCTGACAATATGCTCGCCGGAGTGTTGCTGCATCAAATCCAATCGGCGCTGCCAATTGACCCTGCCCCAAATACTCACTCCGACCGTCAAATCTTCATACCCATTCATCGCACAGACGCCTGAACAAACTCCTCCGGCCGGAGGTTTCTCATTGTCCACCCGATGCCATATCTCACCGTCTTTCTCCCGGACGTCCGTCACTGAAACATAACCTTCCCACGTTGTCTCATCGGCCTCAGGAGAATTTGTCCACCGCAGATCTCCCATATCACTGGGCTGGCCTCCCCCCTCCGGGTAAAAGGCCGTCCTGTCCAATCGAACCCAGACCTCATCTTTTTCTGTTTTTATCTCCCGGATCACCGCCTCAAAGGTCGTGCAATATACATCCTCGTAAAATAACCGCTCAGTCTTCATCTCAAAACGCTTTCCTCTCCCGATCACGCTGAACGTTATTTTGTCTCGCCCAGGAACAACAGGCCCAACGCTCCGGGCCCGGAATGTGCTCCGATGCTGGGGCCGACAGGCTGAATGAACATCTTTACCTCACCCAGTTCTGCCTTTACCAAGTCTGCCAGCTTCTGTGCATCCTCCTCACAGTCGCCGTGAACCACACCCACGAATACCTGCTTATCTCTCCAATCACCGATGCGGGCCTTCATATTTTCCACCAGCTTTTTCATGGACTGCTGACGGCCCCGTACCTTATCCAGTGCCACCAGTCTTCCCTCATCATTGACATAGAGAATAGGTTTAATATTGACAATAGTACCCAGAATAGCCGATGTTTTGGACAATCTGCCGCCGCGATAAAGATGATTCAGATCATCCACCGTGAACTGAACGCAAAGATGAGGAACAAGGGCCTTCACTCCCTGCTCCGTCTCCTCGATGGTTTTCCCGGCAGCTTTGAGCTCCAGCGCCTTAGCGATGAGGATACCCTCCCCCAGGGACACGCTCAGCGTATCCACCACGATGATCTTCATCTCCGGGTACTCCTCCATGACCTGATTTGCCACCATCTGCACATTACCCAGTCCACTGCTGAGAGCACCGGAAAAGCTGATATGAAGGACATCCTTACCTGCCTGTGCATAAGCAGTGAATATCTCCTCGATCACAGCGGGATTGCTGGCCATGGTGCCGACCTTTTTCGCTTCCCGCATGGCCTGATAAAACTCCTTGATGGTCAGTTCACGTCCATCGCCGTAAATCTCCTCTTCCACCATATAATAATGAGGGATCACACCGATCTGATTTTCCTTAAGAAAGCTTTCGGGCAAATCGGTATTTGTCTCTGTGGTGATCACAAACTCTCTCATATTTTCTCCCTTCCGGCCAATTTACAGCCGAGCCAGTTTCGCATCCATCGGTTTTGCAACTTATTCTAAATGTAATACATTTTTCCTTGCTGATAGTTTAGCATATTTCCAAACATTTTTAAACTACTATCTTTCTTAATTTTAGCAGTATCTGTTTATTGGATTGACATCACGCAAAATATCTTTATAATAAAACGTAGTTTAATCGCAGGAACAGATAATCTGCACATCAGAAAGGACATCCATTTATCATGGTTACATTGGATAAAGTATATCACGCCGCCTTCGTCTTAAAGGGCATTGCCCGCCGGACCGACCTGATCGAAGCACCCCTGTTAAGTCCCGACACCCAGATTTTTCTGAAAACGGAAAATCTTCAGGTGACCGGAAGCTTCAAGGTCAGAGGCGCCTATTATAAGATCAGCCAGCTCTCCGAGGAGGAAAAAAAGCGTGGGATCATCGCCTGCTCCGCAGGCAATCACGCTCAGGGTGTGGCTCTGGCTGCCACCCGCCACGGCATCAAAAGCACCGTATGTATGCCTGACGGTGCTCCCATCAGCAAGGTAGAAAGCACTAAGCGGCTGGGTGCTGATGTCTGTCTGGTCAAAGGTACCTACGATGATGCCCACGACCGCGCAGTGGAACTGCAGCAGGAGACCGGTGCTACCTTCATTCATCCCTACGATGACGATGAAGTCATTGCCGGACAGGGAACCATCGGTCTGGAGATCCTTGATCAGCTCTCCGATGTGGATGCGGTTATCGTTCCCATCGGCGGCGGCGGACTGATCTCCGGCGTTTCCTTTGCCATCAAGAGTCTCAATCCCAATGTCAAGGTTTACGGTGTCCAGGCTGCCGGCGCGCCCAGTATGTTCAATTCCGTACAGCATCATTCTCTGGAAACCCTTTCCGCTGTTTCCACCTTTGCCGACGGTATCGCCGTAAAGACACCGGGAAATACTACCTTTGATATGGTAGAAAAGTATGTGGATGCGGTAGTCACTGTCAACGAGGATGAGATTGCTGCCGCTATTCTGGCTCTGATTGAAAAGCAAAAAATGATTTCCGAGGGTGCAGGCGCTGTCTCCGTGGCTGCAGCCATGTTCCACAAGCTCCCCATCGAGGGCAAAAAAGTAGTCTGCCTCATTTCCGGCGGCAACATTGACGTAAATATTCTCTCCCGTGTCATCACCAGAGGTCTGGTCATGAGCGGACGCAACACCAATCTCATGATCGCTCTGGAGGACAAACCCGGACAGCTTCAGCAGGTCAGCGAGATCATCGCTTCCTGCGGCGGCAATGTAGTCAGTGTTTACCACGACCGCGGCGACACCAACATGTCCATCTCCAGCTGTTTCCTGAAGCTTGGTCTGGAGACCAGAGATCACCTGCAGATCATGGAGATCAAGCAGGCTCTGTCCAACGCCGGTTTCAAACTGGTATCCGAGCGGGTATAAGTCCCTTTTTCGCCCGATCGGTTTCCCTCTGTTCCTCCGTATAGTTTTGCATGATTTGCATATACTATTCACGAACTGTACGGTACAACGTACAAATCTGTATATACGGAGGACTTCGATATGTCTATGATTCACAAGCTTGCACTGGCATTACTGATCGTCGGCGGTATCAACTGGGGACTGGTCGGTATTTTCCAGTTCGACCTGGTGGCATGGCTCTTCGGCGGTGTAGACTCTGTGGTCAGCCGCATTGTCTACACATTGGTTGGACTGTCTGCACTGTGGTGCACCATGCTGCTGTTCAAGGATTGGGATGAGTAATCGGTTTTAGCCGAATCCTTCCCCCCAATCCAATATCAAAATGACTAAAAGGTATCCTTTCCGATTGATATTCACGGAGAGGATACCTTTTCATCTATACCTTTCTAATTTGGGGACACCATTTTCTTTTCAAAAAGACTCTCGCGTCCGGTTTACTCAAACATCTTCGCCAATTCTTTCAAGTGTTCACGGATGGGCAGATGCTGAGGACAAACCTTCTCACATTTTCCACAGGCAATACAGTCTGATGCCTTACCCAAATCCTTAGTCCGAGCCTGATAACGCTTCGATCCATCCCAGTCCTGATAGCGCTTCTGGGTGTTATAGCAGGCAAACAGCTCAGGGATGGGAATCTGTTTGGGACAGCCCTCCACACAGTAGCGGCATGCGGTGCAGGGAATGCTTTCCTGACTCTTTAAGATATCCCGAACCTTTTCTACCGCTGCAAACTCAGCCTCATTGAAAGGAACAAATTCCTTCATATAGCTGATATTGTCCTCCATCTGTTCGGTGTTGCTCATACCGCTGAGCACCATGAACACCTGAGGGAAGGATGCCGCATAACGGATCGCATAGCTGGCATAACTGCCGCCCTTCAACTCGTCCAGAACTGCCTTTCCCTCATCGGGCAGATTGATCAGCAGACCGCCCTTAACCGGTTCCATAATGATCGCCGGTTTATTATACTTCTCACAGACCTGATAACAGCCCCAGCTCTCCACTTTGGGATCATCGTAGTCCACATAGTTGAACTGGATCTGAACCACCTCAACCTCGGGATGAGCCTGAAGCACCTTCTCCAGAAACTCGGGAGTATCGTGGAAAGACATGCCCACGTGCTTGACCTTTCCCTCATCCTTCAGTTCCTTGGCAATCTCAAATGCGCGACAATTGTGATACTTGTCATAATTCTCCTTGGAAACCGCGTGGATCAGATAATAATCAAAATACTCTACCCCGCAGGCCTCCAGCTGGCTCTCGAAGAAGGGACGAATATCCTCTGCCGTCTTGAAATAGGGATGAGTCAACTTGTTTGTCAGGATGTAACTCTCTCTGGGATAGCGTTTCGCCAGACATTCCCGGACAGCGATCTCACTCTTTCCGCCGATATAGCCGTGAGCCGTATCAAAATAAGTAAAGCCTTCCTCCATAAACCGATCCACCATCCGGCAAACCTGAGGGTGATCCACCTCATCGCCGATCATCGGCAGACGCATACATCCAAATCCAAAGTTTTTCATATCCGATCCTCCAAATTAAAATATTGCAAAGCCGCCCCGATGGCAGTTGCAAAAATCGCCTGCTCGGGGATAATGAACTTAACATTGTGAAGCATGCCCACTCCATCCAGATACTTCTGAGCCATAGGCAATGCCGCCACCGACCCGGTGACTACGATCTCCCTGATCTCCGTGTTCTTGCAGGCAAACGCCGCCAGACTTCCCACCGTCTCAAAGACCATGTTGAGAAGGCCGAGAGCAAAATCCTCCTTGGTGGCTGTGCTCTCCACTTTTCCGAAGTTGGCCGCTGTCACATGGGGCGGCAATGAGGGGATCTCCTCATTGCTGATATCGCAGATGGCCAGATCCACCTGCCTGAGACTGCCCTTCTCTGCAGCTGCCACAATGGCATCAATGTGTGTCTCCCCCAACAGCCGGGAGGCAAGTCCGGTAAGGGTACCTCCGCCCACTCCGCTGCCGCCGATGTGTCTGCACTCCTTCTCGGAGGCCATAACAAAAGCCGTTCCGGTGCCTACGCTGACCACCAGCGTCTCCTTTAGTCCGGTCAGCTCCAGCGCACCTCTGCCGATGGCCTCAAACTCCTTCACCCGATAAGTATGGATGCCGTAAATATCGCCCTTCACCATGGTGGCACCTACGCCGGTGAGCACAAAGGCCTCCACATCCCTAAGGGTCAGATGACATTTATATAAAATATGACCGATAGCCCCATAGAGGGAAGTGATCTGATCCCCTGCACGAACCTGCAGACAGTCAAGAACTCTCTGTTTCTCCTCGAAGGCCACGACCTTGGTGGTGGAACCACCGATATCAACGCCTAAAATCACTTTCATGAAAGTGCTCCTTTCGCAAGCCTCAATCCATCGGGCTGCGCCTTCGCTTTATCTCAGTCCCGCGATAACCTCGATCTCACACAGAACACCCTTGGGCAGAGCCTTAGCTGCCACACAGGAGCGAGCGGGTTTAGACACAAAAGCCTCCGCATATACTGCATTGAACGCTGCAAAATCAGCCATATCCGCCAGGAAACAGGTAGTCTTGATAACACGGTCAAAGCCGATGCCGTTGGCCTCCAGGATAGCGCCCACATTTTTGATACTCTGAGCTGCCTGCTCCTCAATGGTGGTGCCCACGATCTCGCCGGTCATCGGATCCGCAGGAATCTGCCCGGATGCGAACAGAATGTCCCCGTAGATCATGCCCTGAGAGTAAGGTCCAATGGCTGCAGGTGCTTTATCAGTAGATACTTTGATAATTTCCATATGTATAGTCCTCCTGAAACGTCTTTATATCCATTTTCACACAGATTATGCCTACCTATATTCTAGTGAAAATATAATACATTGTCAATGCATAAATCCTCCGCATTTTCTCATTGACGAAGACATGATTTTTGCCTTATTATATCTATATAACCTGTAACTGAACCTGCAATCAACCATGTAAAAGGGAGGAAATGAGTATGAAGTATACCATCAAGGGAGATGCTCTCCCCGTCGTGATCTGTGAGTTAGAGTCCGGTGAGCAGATGATCACCGAGAAGGGTTCCATGAGCTGGATGTCCCCCAATATGCAGATGTCCACCAGCGGAGGCGGCAGCCTTGGCAAGGCCTTCGGCCGTATGTTCTCCGGC
>JAFOFP010000018.1 GCA_017387285.1 Lachnospiraceae bacterium | reverse complement strand
TTATTGACTGCATCCACCATTTTCTGGGACTCCTCCGGCAGGACGGCCTGATCCAGAGCGCCGTGGAATGCCCACACGGGAACATTGAGCAGTCTTCCCGCATTCCAGTACATACCGCCTCCGCAGATGGGAGCAATGGCTGCAAAATACTGAGGCATACTCATGGCCAGCTGCCATGTACCATAACCGCCCATGCTGGCACCCATCATATAGATCCGTTTCACATCCACAAAGGATTGGGAAGCCAGTTTGACTACCAACGTCTTTAACTCTCCCCAGAGGTCAAACCAGGTGTCCTCCGAGCAGATGGGAGCCGCCATCACAAAGGGAAAGCCCTCCTGCTTTTCTGTCTCTTTAAAAAAGGGGTTTGCCATAATGCGATCATAATCACCGCCCCGATACCCCGCTCCGTGAAGGCAAAAAATCAGCGGATATTTCTCATCTGCGGAAAATCCGTCGGGATAACGCACTACATATTTTAATTTTCCCAATGCACATTGCTCGTATCTCATATCAATCTCCTTTTATGAAGCAAATTATATGCTTCATAATAACTCATTTCCGGAAAAAAAGCAATTTCTTCTTTTCATTTCTGCCGGACTGTGTTACAATTCATCCAGTGACCATTTATGTATTTCAGGAGGTACCAATGAAATTAGGTATTGTGGGTCTTCCCAACGTGGGAAAAAGTACCCTCTTTAATTCTCTGACCAAGGCCGGCGCTGAGTCTGCCAACTATCCGTTCTGTACCATTGATCCCAATGTGGGCGTGGTTGCAGTGCCGGATTTCCGTCTCAAGCTGCTGACCGATATGTATCATTCCCGTAAGACCACCCCTGCTGTCATCGAGTTCGTTGACATTGCCGGTCTGGTAAAGGGAGCTTCCAAAGGCGAGGGTCTGGGAAACCAGTTCCTTGCAAATATCCGCGAGGTAGATGCCATTGTCCATGTAGTTCGCTGTTTTGAGGACACCAATATTATCCACGTGGACGGCAGCGTAAACCCTGTTCGCGACATCGAGACCATCAACCTGGAGTTGATTTTCTCCGATCTGGAGATTCTGGAGCGCCGTATCGCAAAGTCCTCCAGAGCCGCAAACAATGACAAGTCCATCGCCCATGAGGTAGCTATCTTAAAGGAACTGCAGGCACATTTGGAAAACGGTGAGTTGGCTAAGACCTACTCTCCCGAGGACCCCGAGGATGCAGCTTTCGTCCAGTCCTTGAATCTGCTGACCGCAAAGCCTGTGATCTTCGCCGCCAACGTGGCTGAGGATGATCTGGCCGATGACGGAGCTTCTAATTCGTATGTATCTGCAGTCCGCGAGTTCGCTTCTGCCGGTGGCAGTGAGGTATTTGTGATCTGTGCTCAGATCGAGCAGGAGATCGCTGAGTTGGATGATGAGGAGAAAATGATGTTCTTAGAGGATCTGGGCATCAGTGAGTCCGGTCTGGATAAGCTGATCGCTGCCAGCTACCGTCTCCTTGGTCTTATCAGTTATCTCACCGCAGGCGAGACAGAGACCCGTGCATGGACCATCAAAAAAGGCACCAAGGCGCCTCAGGCTGCCGGAAAGATCCACTCCGATTTTGAGCGCGGCTTCATCCGTGCCGAGGTTGTCAACTATCAGGACCTTTTGGATGCAGGCACTTATGCCGCAGCCAAGGAAAAAGGTCTGGTAGGCCTGGAAGGCAAAGAGTACGTGGTAAAAGACGGCGATGTGATTCTGTTCAGATTTAACGTGTGATAAGCAATGAGCCGTACAGAAAATCGGATGACGCTGTGTGCAAGCTTGCTTGCAGACACAGCAGACAGACGAATTTTCTATGGGGCGAATGCCCCAACATGAGCATGGAGCAAAGCGTAATGCGAATGTGCAGCACGGCAAAAACAGCACGAATGAATGTATACGCAATGAATAATAAAAATAAATACGAGGTAAACACCATGAGCAATGAGAAAGAGCTTTTGAGCAACTGTACCGGCAACTGCGATGGCTGCAGCGCCTGTGATGACAAAATGACCGTTACCCTTCAGCTGGATGACGGCGAGACCTGCGAGTGTGCCATCCTGACCATTCTCGAGGTAGGCGAGAACGATTATATCGTTCTTCTCCCCCAGAACCCTCCCGCAGGCGAGGAAGGCGAGGTTTATATCTACCGCTATCTTCAGGATGAAAAGGGAAATCCCGATCTGGAAAACATTCTGGACGACGATGAGTTCGAGGCAGTATCCGACGCCTTCGATGAGTGGCTGGATGCCTGCGAGTACGATGAGTTGGTTGAAGAGGATGAGGAGTAATTTCTTCTATACTTAAGAAATGTTTTAGGAGACTGCCGCGAGTCTTTCGCTGCAGTCTCCCTTTTCTTTGTCCGGCTTTCTTCCGTACCATTCATAAGTTTTTGGATCCCCCTTCTCTGCCACACAGCCTTCACCCTTTCATTTAGCGATACTGTCTCCGATATTCACTGGGCGACGATCCGTTTTCTTTCTTAAATACCTTACTGAAATAATATATATTCTCGTATCCGCATCGGATGGCCGTCTCTCCAATGGGATAGGTGGTATTGGCCAGCAGTTTTCTGGCCTTTTTCATCTTTTCCGCCGTGACAAACTCTCCCACCGTACAATCCAACTCCTTCTTGAATTTGAAATTCAGGGTAGATATATTGGTCTTCGCCTCATGACAGATCTGAGGGATGGATAATTTCTCTCCAATGTGATCTCTGATATAGCAGACTGCCGTCAACACCATGGGATCTCTGGTCCTCTCCCACTGTTCCTCGCCGTTCATAACACGCCCTCGGTTTTGATACATGAAGGCTTGCCACAAAATGTCCTCCAGAAGATGCTCCTTGTAATAGATTGTTCTGGTATCGTCGGCATCCATCAGTGATTCATACTGCCTCATACTGTCCGCAAACCGCTGAGGATCCGGAAAGGTGATCTTTCCGCAGGGAACCGGTACCGTGAAGGGACAACGAGGATTCATCTTAAATTTCAGCATGACAAAAGAAATGGGTGTGATCACCGACCGGAAGAAATTGAGGTTTTCCGGAAAAATCACACAGTCTCCAGCTGTGACTGTCTCCGTTTTCCCCTCGATAGAAAGGCGAAAGCTCCCTTCTTTGAGCCAGATCAGCAGATAAACCGGATAGGTTCCTTCGGTCAAAACAAACTCGTCCCTCTCCTGCACTTTACATTCTACAAATTCAAATGGTCTTTGCACTGTTTTTCTCCAAAATCTTGCGATATTTTACAAATTTTACTTTAACATATTCCATTGTATCTGTAAACACAAATGATATAATCAAACCAACCCCTAAGACAACTTAATCAAGGAGCTTACATGATGAATACCGTTACTTTACCAATCACCAACGAATACACCTGTGATGTCCTTGTGGTCGGAGGCGGTGTCACCGGTTTTTCCGCAGCTGTCTGCGCCGCAAGGGAAGGTGCCCATGTGATGCTTTTCGAATCCACCGGAGCCTTGGGCGGCACCGCCACCGGCGGACTGGTAGGTCCCTTCATGACCTGCTACGATAAACGGGGCGAAAACCAAATCATCCGTGGATTTTTTTCTCAGTTTGTAGACCGCCTGATCGCTGAAGGCGGCGCCATCTCCTACCGGGATTGCCGCGGAAATGACAGTCTCAGCGGCTACCGTCCCAAAGGACATATGGGAGTTACTCCCTTTTCCGTTGAGGTGTTTAAACGTATTTCTGAAACTATATGCGAAGAAAACGACGTTAAACTGATGTACCATGCCACCCTGATTGGCTGTGACACAGAGGATCGTACCATCAAAACAGCCTATTTCTCCACCGTGTCCGGTATTCTGGCCGTTCACGCCAAGGTATTTATCGACACCACCGGACATGCTGCACTGGCTGCCTGCGCAGGCGCAGACACCTTCTACGGAGACGAGGACGGGTTGGTACAGACCGTATCCACCTTCTTCACCATCACCGGTGTAGATAAAGCCGCTCTCGATCAGTATATGGCCGAAAACACCGAGACCAGAGCACGTTTTTTCATGGATGTCCTCGAGGAAGGCAGAAAAAACGGACTGTTCCCCTGCGGAACCAGAAAATTGCGTATCTTCGAGGGGCTGGACGATATCTGGACCGTCAATATGGCACAGGTGGATGAGCAGGTCTGCGATCTTGATCCCGCTCAGGTCACCGCCGCTCAGATCGCTCAGCGC
>JAFOFP010000152.1 GCA_017387285.1 Lachnospiraceae bacterium | reverse complement strand
TTCATATTGTTATCCCGGAGGGTCTTTCCCGTCTCAACGATATCCACGATCACGTCGGAGAGGTCCAGGATGGGAGCCAACTCGATGGAGCCGTTCAGCTTGATGATATCGATCTCGCGACCCTTGCCCCGGTAAAAATTCCGGGCAATGTTAGGGAATTTGGTTGCTACCCGGAGGGTGCGCTCCGTATCGTCCACAAAATCACAGCGGCTGGCCACTGCCATGCGGCAGACACCCAAGCCAAGATCAAGGAGCTCGTAAACGTCGGGCTCGTACTCTAACAGAATGTCCTTGCCCACCACGCCGATGTCGGCGGCACCCCGCTCCACATAGATGGAGACGTCGGAGGGTTTTACCCAGAAGTAGCGGACGCCACAGTCCTCGTTTTCAAAAATCAGCTTACGGTTCTGTTCGCGGATGGAGGGGCAGCCGTAGCCGATGGCCTCAAAGCGGTCATAAACCTTTTCGCCCAATCTGCCTTTGGGGAGGGCAATATTAATCATGTTTTTCAAGGGTAATCACGCCTCCTTCCGTAAGCTTCATCAGTGTGCGGTAGCGCAACATCGGGGGAATCTCCTGCTGTACCTGAACGGTCATGCCTTTATCCGTCAACTCTCTGACTGCAGATGCCAGTATCTCGGGGGATGAATCTGCAGAGTAAAGGAGCAATGCGTCCACATCATAGGAAGCACGGCGGGGAGCCAGACTCTCCAAGGCGGAGAGATAAATGGCAAAGCCCACAGCGCCGGCATCCTTGCCGAAACGGGTCATCAAACTGTCGTATCGGCCGCCGGAGAGGACGGGAGTGGGGATACCCTCAATGTATCCCTGAAAGATAATACTGTTATAGTAACTCATGTCATTGACAATGGAGAAATCCAGATTGATCCGATCGCCGTAACCGGAAGCCTCCAACATCCGACACACCGTTTCCAACTGGCGGATGGCCTCGTCTGCCTGAGGATTGGGGCTCAATGCCTTTAACCTGGGCAGAATCAGAAGGGCAGGGCCATAGAGACCGGTGAGAGCGGCCAGTCGATCGGCAAATTCATCGGAAAGGCCGAAGCGACAGCAGCATTGGCGGATACCGGATACGTTTTTGGCACTTAAGGCATCCAGAAGTTCAGCCTGCTGTCCGTTGGACAGATCCGCCTCATCCAAAATGGCGGTGATCACACCCATGTGGGACAGATCCAGCAGATAGTCCCGGCTGATGAGTGCGAGACTTCCCGCTGCCAGCATGACTGCCTCGCCGGTGGCGTAGAGATCAATATTTCCGATGGACTCCAGACCGATCTGCATGATCTCACGGTATTCGTGGGAGCCGCGCTCTGCCCGGTAAACATTTTCATGGTAGAAAAGCTTTTGGGCAGTGGAGGTATCCACCGATGCGTTTTTAGCGATGGACAGAGTAACGTCCGGCTTCAGCGCCCGAAGATGCCCATCCAGATCAGTGAAGGTAATGACATTGTCACTGACCAGAAAACGCTTGTTTTCCACATACAGGTCATATTCCTCGAACTTGCTCATCTTATATTGGCGGTAGCCGTACTGTCTGAACAGTCGGCGAAGGTCGGAGACGATGGTCTCCTCGCTCTTTGCTAAATACTTGGGCTGGGTCATTGGCTATCCTCCCGGGTATAGTGTCATCTCAGTATATGTGTGTTAGAATAGCACACAATTTTACTTTAGTCAAGTAACATGATAAAATATGAAAGCGATTTATGAAAGTATACGGAGATTATACCACAACTTGATTGAAAATTGGATAATTTCTGGTAAAATAAAGAAAGAAAATAACTGCGCAACCAAAAGTTGCGGGATAATTGGTGGCAGCAACCGTGGGGAATTGATATATTGGGACTGTCAGCGGGCGGCAGTTTGCCGGTTTGGCGAGAGAAAATATATTGGATGAAGGAGTGTAAAGAAGATGAGTATTGTAGACGGAGTAACAGTTGATGGAGTGATACAAACGACAGGAGCAGGAGTGAGGGCATTCTTTCCGTTCCTTTTTATCCTGCTGATCTGGCTGGCGACGGCAGGAGTGGGCATTTTTTTGGTGGTCTTATTGGTGAAAGCATTGTTGAAATATCTGCGATCCAATGAGGGGGTTACCGGCGGCAGTACGGAGGAACAGGAAGCCATCAAGAAATCACTTGGAGAGGCTCTTCGTGAGCAGCGCTTGCGCTGTCAAATGACACAGGAGTTTGTGGCGGAACGCCTGGGGGTGAGTCGTCAGGCCGTGTCCAAGTGGGAGAACGGCACCTCGGATCCCAGCAC
>JAFOFP010000151.1 GCA_017387285.1 Lachnospiraceae bacterium | reverse complement strand
ATCCACTTCCCTCACTTCTTCTTTCATCACCTCAAGCACCTTAAGGGCCTGTTCATTGGTGATCCAGCCATGATAGCTGTAACATCTTCCCTGATCTCCGATCTTAGGCAGGGTACAGAAGATATCACGGAACGCCTCCATATCGCTTAAGTGTTCTGCAACCAGATTCCACTCTTCTTCCGTATAGATCAGCTCACGGTAAACCGTCTTTAATCCACAGCGGATGGCCACATCCTTGCGGACAGTGCGTACCTGAGCCTCCGCCATATATTTATTATAATTTTCCTTGTCGACTGCCACCTCTGTGGTCAAACCGTCTCCTGTATGTCGTTCTATGGTTCTCTCCAGTGCCTTGGCTGTGACCCCAGCCACCTCATCGTCAGAAATCTTTATCTCATCGGTCTGAGATTCAAAGTAATTCCGATCATTGCTGAGAATACGGATATGATCAATATCCTCCCCGGCAGGTCTGAAATTCACCACAGACGCATAAACGCCAAACAAGATCCCCAAAATCACCAGATTTCCCGCCGCCAACAGAATCAGTCCCTTGAACATCTTCTTAAACTGTCTCAGTTTTCCGGTGGTGATCAGCTCGTAGATGAAATAAGCCACAACGGCGATCACATAGAATACCACGATCAGGAACAGATCATCGTCGCTCCATTTATAATTGCTGACACTGTTGGCAGCAATAAAATAGATAGGGAACAGACATACCGCCAGAGAAATTGCCAGACGGAACACCATCTGCAGGCGGGAGCTGATAGCCGCATGACCGGCGCTCTCACTCTTTCTTTGCACAAACAGTACATATGCCACCGCCAGATAGATCAATCCCAACACCAGTGTATACAGGCCGCTGCTCCAACTGGTCAGCGGGTTGGCCTCGCCAAAGATCATCATCACAATGCCCATGAGAACATTATATCTGCTGTTCATCAATGAGGTAGAGAAATCCCACACCACAAACCCCAGCATTTCCGATGCGATCACCGTGATTGCCGTGGTAAAGATCCGGGGAAGGAACAGGATCATGGCGGTTACCGTCAAGTTTGACATAAAGGTTCCCGTCAGGCTCTTGGCGATCAGTATTCCTCCCATGACCAGAACACAAGCCGAAATGATGATAAATAAGGACTTCGGCAGGGTGCTCCAGATCACGAAATAAGTAGGCACCAGTGAGATTGCCATAATCCCCAACAGCGTGGACACGCCGATAATGGCCAACAGCCATGTCATGATCGCCGCACAATAGCTGACATACAGGGTTCCTCTGGTGTCCGGAATCGCATGATAAAAATCACTGGCATTTCGCTGATTGAGAAAATTGAACAAAATCAACGTCATCACCGGGATCAGAACAGGAAACGCAGTAAACAATATCCAATGAAAATCATAGAGTGAGATCCCCTCTGCCATCACAGGTGCATCGGTAATCGCTCCTATACCATAAGCAATTACCGGTTCCATGTAGCGATGGGATGAATTAATGTAAAGTCCCACCGCTGTCAGCACGGCTGCCAGACAGTAAATGACCATACCCATAATGCCGACGATCCGAAGCTGTCTCAGTCCATCACGGTACAATTCTTTATTGATACGAAGATTTTTCATCATGACTCCACCTCCAACACATCATGGAATGCGTATCCCAGCGCTTCCATCTCGTAGGTGAACACTTCCTCCAGCGTCAAAGGAAGCACATCCAGAAGCAGAGGATTCATGGCTTTCAGTCTCGCCACCAATGCCTCTCTGTCTCCCCGGGCGATCATATTGGCCACAGAGCCCTTCTTGGAAAAGTGCAGCAGAGGCATTCCCTCAAATTTGCTGATCCCGTACTCCTCGCGGAAGGCGATCTGTACTTTAAATAAGGAAGTCTTCAGATCTCCGATATCGCTCTGCAGGATCACTCCGCCTTTGTGCAGCAGCGCCAGCTGATCACAGGTATCCTCCAGCTCACGCAGGGAATGGGAGGTAATGATGGCTGTCGCATTGCGCTCCGCCACATCCTGGCAGATCAACCCCTTTACCAGATTTCTCATCACCGGGTCAAGTCCGTCAAATGTCTCATCCAAAAACAGATATTGAGGCCGGCAGGAAATCGCCAGGATCGTCGCCGCCTGACGGCGCATCCCCTTGGAAAAGGTATTTACCGGCTTACTCCGGTTAAGGCCAAAAGCCTCCGCCAGACGATTATATCTCTGACGATCAAACTCCGGATAAATTGCCCCATAAAGCATCGCCATTCTGTCCATGGTTGCTCCCGGCAGAAAATAAAGCTCATCGGGAACAAAAGCGATCTTTCCCTTTGCAGAAGGGTTCTCAAACACCGGCTCACCGTCAATGGTAATGGTTCCTCCATCTGCCTGATAAATACCGGTCACCAATCTGAGGAAAGTGCTTTT
>JAFOFP010000017.1 GCA_017387285.1 Lachnospiraceae bacterium | reverse complement strand
ATTCTCTCCGTGCAGGGTGATGGTGATCTCCACCTCGTCCTCCAGAATATTTTCCAGAATCAAGGCAGTATTATCCGTATATTCCACCGCGGGGGTTCCGTCCACCGAATAAGTGGCCTTCACACAGTTTTCTGCCCGCAGCGTCACCAAAAAAGACTCTCCCATGAAAGAACCCTTGGTGTCGTCCGCCACCTTCACCACCGGTGCGTCGGCCAGCTCCAGATAACCTTCATTATATAAGAAAGCAACACCCTTGGCCTTGATGGTTCCGGTGAGTATACCGTTCTTTACGGTGAATACTTCCGTTTCATCCACGCGGTTCACAAACTCACCGTCCTCTGCGCCGACCCTCATCTCGAAGGCGTAAGGCACATTGGCTACATTGATCAGGCAAAGTCCCTTGGTCCCACGCTCGATCACCAGCACGTCTCTGGTATCATCGTCGGGATTGACAAACCTCTCATCCAAACCAACCATGGCATTGCGGAAGCGGTTAGCCGCCACGATAATGGGATCTTTATACAGGTCATCGCCCACCATACCGATCCGATTGAAGGTTCCCCACAAGTCGGAGGTGGTGGAACCGTATGGACGTGAGAAAAACAACGGTGTTCCCTCTCCACGGGCTGCGATAATGGCATAGGCCATCTTCACCTTGTCCTCATTCATGGTCCTTCCGGTGGAATTATCTCCGGTATAATTGTCATGGGACTCCACCCATGTCACCGCGTTTCCGGTGGCACCGCCCACAGCCAGATCGCCCATGGTTCCGGCGTATACCAAATTATAATCGAAGGCATTGCGGATACGGCTGCCGTACTCGCTGGCTGTAGCTCCGCCCAGCTTAGCCATGTAATCCGCGATCCGCTCACCGCCGTCCTGCAGAACCTCCCCGTAGATAAACAGCTCATCAGCCCGATCCACCTCAGTCATCACCCGATCCCAGAAATTATTGGGCAGGTCAGGATCATCCTGAGGGTCATCGGCCAGACCGATGTGTTTGGCCGTATCATAGCGGAAGCCGTCAGCACCGCAGGCAATACAATCATTCAAAAACGCGATAAAATAGTCCTGAAAAGCGGGATCTTCCGTATTCACATCGGGAAGTCCGCCCACTGCCCAGAGGGTGCGCTGCTCAACATCGGTATAGTCAACAATGGTTTCCAACCCATTTTTATGGTAGAGCTTATCCAGTCCGCCCACTGCATTGAGCAGAGCCTCGGAGATGGCCTCCGTGGTGGTCGTGGTGTGATTGGGGGCAACGTCAACGATGACCTTGATCCCCAACTCCTCCGCTTTCGCGCAGAGTGAAATGAACTCATCTCTGGTTCCCAACTGATAATTTCCGATGGTCCAGTCTGTGGGCTGATAATGATAGTACCATTTGCCTTCACCGTAAAGCTCCATACCGGCATTGCCGCCATCGTAGCAGGCATTGACGGGTGAGGTCTGAATAGCAGAATATCCCGCCAGTGCAATATCCTCCAGGGACTCCTCGATGGTCTTGAAGGACCATGAGAAACAGTGCAGAATGGTTCCATCCGCCACCTCATCGGTCAAACCGTAGGGATTGTCCGAAACAACCGCTCCGGGACCGGGCTCGTTTGGCTTTGGTGCCTCGGTGGGTGCTTCCGTCACCTGATCGGTGGGCGCTTCGGTCTGCGTCGTGTTTTGACTGCAGCCGGAAAACAAACCGGTCAGCAAGAGCAATGCAGCTATCGTCATAATCACTTTTTTATTCATCAATATTTCCTCCATCCTACCGATCCATTTAAAATTCTCAAAAAACCAGCCGTGGACCGTGCAGAAAACATATTAGCATAATTGCCTGCTCTGTGTCAATCATGTTACTCTTCCCAAAAAATCATTGATTTTTTCTCTATATCCTGTTATTCTACTATACAAATAACAGCAAAGAAGGACGCCATTATGATTATCGGATTACCTAAAGAGATTAAAAACAACGAGTTTCGTGTGGGCCTTACCCCCGGAAATGTCAGCGACTATATTCAGGCGGGTCACGCCGTTCTGGTGGAAAAAGGAGCCGGTATCGGCTCCGGATACAGTGACGAAGAGTATGCTCAGGCCGGTGCCACTCTGGTGAACACTGCTGCGGAGGCATGGAATGCCGAGATGGTCGTGAAGGTAAAGGAGCCCGTGACCGCAGAGTACGGTTACTTCCGCGAGGGATTGATCCTCTACACCTATCTTCACCTGGCTGACAACGAGCCTCTGACCCGCGAACTGTTAAACAAAAAAGTAAATTCCGTTGCCTATGAAACCATCGTTGGCCGCGGAAACAGTCTGCCCTGTCTGGCTCCCATGAGTCACATTGCCGGACGTCTGGCTATCCAGGAGGGCGCCAAGTATCTGGAGAAAGCCTACGGCGGACGAGGCGTTCTGCTGTCCGGTGTCCCCGGCGTTTCCTGCGGTAAAGTAGTGGTTCTGGGCGGCGGAAACGTGGGCACCAACGCCTGCAAAGCAGCCATCGGCATTGGCGCTGACGTAACGGTTCTGGATATCAGTCTGGATCGTCTCAGCTATCTGGACGATATGTTCTTCCCTCAGATCACCACCCTCTACGCAAGCCGCGGAAATATTCTGGCAGCCATCAAGGAGGCTGATCTGGTGATCGGTGCCGTTCTGGTTCCCGGTGCAGTTGCTCCCAAGCTGATCAGGAAAGAGGATCTGAAGCTGATGAAACCCGGCGCAGTGATCGTTGACGTGGCTATCGATCAGGGCGGAAACGCTGAGACCAGCCATGCTACCACCCATGACGAGCCCATCTATGAAGTGGACGGCGTCATCCACTACTGCGTAGCCAACATGCCCGGCGCAGTTGCCCGTACCTCCACCCAGGCACTGACCAATGCCACATTGCCTTACGGTCTGAAGATCGCCTCCAAGGGTCTGGAAAAAGCCTGCGCTGATGACAAGGGTCTGTTGGAAGGCCTGAACTGCTACGACGGAAAATGTACATATCAGGGAGTTGCCGAGGCATTCGGGTTGGAGTATGTGGATCCGGTAAACTTAATTTGATTATGACCTGAAATCAGGAGAGGAGCCAAAACTATGGCTCCCCTCCTGATTTTTATGTTGATCCGACCATCTGTTCCGAGTCTAGCGGAATTTGTACAATAAAATTAGTTATACGTCTTTTTTCCGAGCCAGCTCCGCCACATCCTTGAATCGGCTGACCACATAATCATAGCCGCCCACGCTGTGGGGAATCAGGCATCCCGAGCAATCCTTGATTCCATCCTCTGTGTAAGTACAGTTTCCTCCGCACTTCTCCCCCAACGGGTACAGGGGGCAATAACAGAACAGGCAGTTAAAGTCTTTTTCCGGGTCTGCTTCGTGACAAGGGAAGTATTTACATTCACAATTTTTGAAGTAGTTATAATCATTTGATTTCATCGCCTTGGCACCTCCCAGTAAACCAGTGCCTGATTCATCACCGTCTCATCTTCCAGATAGCCGTCCACTGCATTGCGCTCCAGATACCCCTGCAGAAAAGCCATGGATTTTTCTTCCGGCACGCCAAAAATCTTAAAATAGATGGGATACTGTTCCATTACCCTCTCTGCAGATATTCTTGAAGATCTCCGTGTGGTGATACACTTGACATTTGGCTGCCGCCCCATAAGATAGAGGGCATTGATATAGTGAAGTGCCTCCGACACCATTCCTCCCCGGGGCTTGATTCCCAATTCGGTCATCATGGTTTTTCTGTGTTTATCCACCGACCCTCTTGTCACCGTGAGAATACAGCAGGTTCTTCCTGTCATTTTCTCCATGCGGAAAAGCTCATCCACGCTGCAGATTGCAGGGCACATGGACGCAAAGGTCACATCATAACGTTTCTCCGTATGAAATCTCTCCCAGAAATCACAGATAGTCTCAATGTTGGTCAATCCGGCTGATGATGCATTTTTTTCCAACACATCTAAGCAGACACGGGTGGGCTCCAAAGCAGTCACCTTCCCACAGTACCGAGCCAGCTCCAGATCCAGATCACCCATCCCTGCACCGATGTCCAAAAGGGTACTTTCCTTGGTAATGATCTTCTCACGGCACATAAACTCCACAAAAGGATTTACCGACGGTTCTCCTTTGTCACGATCCTGCAGGCCCATTCTGCCATTCGCCAAATATTCATAATAGGGCATCCATTCCGTCGTCCGGGCGATCCGTTCTTCCACAGTACCGTGCTTTCCGGCCTGCGCCCAGAGATCACTGCAATTTTCAAGAGAATATTTATCCATCATTTCGTCAGAAAACCTTTCTGATAACTAACATCATTCCATGCTGCAATATAGGCATAGCTGATCCAAAATCCATCTCTGCGGACAATCTCACGAATCAGTTCATCCGCCTCCTCCCGGCGTCCGTCCTGTTTTAGCACCGCAGCCACCCCGTAAGCCATGATAGAATATTCCAGATCATCCTTCTCCGCCTTCAGCCGAACCAACGCCTTATCCACGTCCACATAGCCGGCGGCCACCGCCATGGCAAAATCGTAAGCCGTGTGATGCCCCACCTCCATGCCTCTGCGGTAGACATACCGAAGCAGGGTGGCGCTTCGTCCTGCCCTCCATGCACAAAGAGTATGCCAGTAGATCACGGCCACTGCCATCTCATCGTCGCAGAGAGGCTCCGCCTGTTCCAGCTCCTTCATGCCCTGAATGTAATCTCCTGCCAGATAGTGACACAGGCCAAGACGATAGGAAATATCCATCTCATCGCCGCCCAGCTGTCTGCAACGCAAAAAATCCTTAAAGGCTTCGAAAGGCCTCAGGGTAGAAATATATCTGGCTCCCCGCTGGCGATAAGCCCGGATATCTCTCGGCCGCATTTCCACTGCTTTTGTGTAAACTTCCACCGCCTCACGGTAGCGAAGCTGATAGCAAAGGGCTTTGCCAAGGGCAAGCAGCCCCTCATATGTATCGGTATCCTTTAATGCAGATACCTCCGGTGTATCCATCAATTCACAAACTCCATCCCCCATCTGACTGGCGGGTGTGGCGTGTTCATCCGCAAAAAATAACCCCATGTTTAGTCTCCTACATTTCCGAGATCGTCTCTTTTCTGCTCTCAATATACAGGCTTATGAAGTAAAATGCAAGGGATAACAGCATAATACATACACCGGGAGTCAATAGATAACCGTAGGCCTGACGGAGAAAGGCTCCCCGCTTGTAGGCAAAATTAATCATCGTTCCCCATGTGGGATAATACAGATCACCAAATCCCAGAAAACTCAGGGTGGATTCCATCATGATACAGCTGTTCACCCCTAAAAGGAATCGGGAAATCAGCACATCGTAAAGATTGGGAATAATGTGATAAAAAACAATATGTCCACGACTGTAACCCTGGATCACACAGTTCTCAATAAAGGTTTCTTCATTGAGGCTGATCACCTTCGCCCGGACGTTTCTGGCAATCCCCACCCAGCTAAACGCAGAGATCAGGCCTATTAGATTCCAGACAGAATTTCCCAAAAAGGATGCCAGCACGATCAGCGTGATCAGCTTAGGCAGCATCACAAACACATTGATCAAACCGTTAAACAATCCGGCGATCACACCTCTTCCCGCCGCCAGGGTTCCGATGGCCGTGCCAAGGATCAGGGTCAGCACACTGCTCACCGTCCCGATAAACAGAGTCTCCCTTGTCCCGTAAACCAACTCCGTAAAAATATCATGGCCCAGAGCATTGGTTCCCAGCAGATGGCCTGCCGAAGGCTTGATCCAGGGGGCAAACATCTCTTTCTGTCCGTATTCCGTGAACATCCCGGGGAACAGAGCCGCCAGCAAAAATATCAGCAAAAGAACACATCCCACGATCAGGGGGATCACACGTCTATTTTTCATCCTTCTCCCCCATTCTGACCTTCGGGTCGATCAGCATACAGATCACATCGGTAATTACGATGGAAATTACCATGATCAGCGTCGTCACAAACAAAATTCCCTGCATAAGTGGATAGTCAAGGGAGTAAACTGCCTCCGTCAGCAGCTTACCCATTCCATTGATGGAGAAAATATTTTCAATGACCAGAGAACCTCCCACACAGATGCTGACACTCATACCCACCATGGTGATAAAGGGCTGAGCAATATTTTTCAGTACATATCCGAATTTGATCTTGTAATCAGACAGACCTCTGGTTTTTGCGTAGAGAATATATTTCTCATCTGCGATCTTTCTCGCCGTATTTCGCATCAACAGATACCGGGAAGGTACCGTAGTGACCGTCAATGTGACCACAGGAAGAACCAAGTGATGGAGCCGATCCAGAAAATACGCAAAGGTCCCCGCCTGCACACCGGTCGAATTCAGTCCGGTGTAGGGGAACCACCTATTTTTGAAACAGAAAAGGATCATCAGCACCAGACCGATCAGAAATACAGGAACCGTATTAAAGATAATCAGCGCCGTGGTGGAAATCCGATCGATCCTGCTGTCTTTTTTGTATCCGCAATGCAGACCCCAGAACAATCCGATCCCGGTGGACAACACCACTGCCGGAAGGGTGATCTGCAGCGTGTAGCCCAGCCGTTCCAAAATCATGGCCGAGACTACCATCTCCTTCTTAAAGGAATATCCCAATGATCCATCCAGCAGCGACTTCAGATAGTAGATAAACTGGATAAACCAATTTTCATTGAGATGCAGCGCATGGTAATAATATTCGTACTGAGCAGAGGTCATATCTTCCTCCGCCATGCCGGTCAGGTAGGCAATGGGATTGCCCGGCAGTAACCGGGGCAAAACAAAGTTCAGTACCACGACGATCAGGAAGCAGACCAGAGCCACACCGATGTTTTTGACATACGATTTGATTGACTTGCTAACGATTCGTTTCTCTTTGTCCTTGCCCATAGTCCGCCTCCTTCCTTCGTTTTTTATCGTTTCCTCACTGTGAGTGATTTCACCCTTACTTTGCCGTAATGGTAAACCAGTTGGTCACATTATTCAGCCCAAAGGTATAATCGATGGTGATATTTTCATAAGCAGAGGAATAGGCATACATCATATTGTCCCAGTAGAGAGCAATCAGAGGGGTCTCCTCCGCGTAGTAATCCTGAAGCTTTCCTGCTGCCTGCGTATACTCTGCGATGGTCTTTGCGTCGGTCATCTCAGCGATAATGCTCTGGAATGCAGGGTCATACACCTGCGCTCCTCCCTGAACTGCATGGGTGCCGTCCACATAGATGGAAGCCAGACCGTTCATCATGCCCATTCCCGCCGCGGTATATCCGAAGATCGCCGCCTCCATGGTAATGTTATTCTCAGAGAATTTATTGCTGGTCTTTGCATTGTAGGAAGCGCTGTCCAAAGTCTCCAGGATAACCTGAATGCCTACCGCCTCCAGATTGGTCTTTACCAGCTCGGCGTAGCCAACATGGGCAGCTTTTCCGGAGTTGACGGTCAACGTAAACCCAAGAACCTTGCCTTCGTTGTCCACATAGAAGCCGTCCTTGTTCTTCTCCGTGTATCCGGCTGCTGCCAGATACTGCTCCGCCTTTGTCTGATCGGTGACGGAAACATCCGTCTCCTTATACCCTACTGTGGTCGTGGGAACAAAGCCCTGATTGGGCGTCTGTGCGTAAGCACTGCCAAAATAAAGCTTGAAGGACTCATAGTCCAGCGCCGCCGCCACCGCTTTTCTCAGATTCTTATCAGCAAAAGGGCCCTTTGCATTGTTAAAGGTCAGCACCGCAGGTACATTGGCTGCCGCCACACTTTCCAGTGTCACATTTTCCAGGGCCGCCAGAACATCCACATAGGTGGAAGCCACACCCATGGAATAATTCCAGGTCATATCGATATCGCCGGACTGGAGCGCCATATACATGGTGTCGTCATTGCCGAAGATCCGGTAAACGATCTTTTCCACATTGGGCGTCTGAGGGTAGTAGGGATTGATCACAAAGCTGATGGTTCCGGCCTCTTTGTTGAAGGACTCAAACAGGTAGGGGCCGCAGCCGATCCGCATCTCCGCCTCGGTTACATTGTCCTTTCCCTCGTAAATGTGCTTGGGCATCGCACGGAAGGAAGTCATATTGCTCAGCTCGCGGACGTTGGGTGCCGCCAATGTCAGGGAAATGCTCATCTTGTCCTCGGACAATTCGTAACCGGTGTACTTAGCCGCGGTGGTCTTACCCTCACTGTCGGTCTGATCCACCAGATTTGCACTGCCGTTGGCATCTGCGTACTGCAGGGAAAACAGGATATCCTCCGCTGTCACCGCAGTTCCGTCAGACCAGGTCATTCCATCAACGATGGTGTAGGTCCAGGTGGTGGCATCCGCTGTCTCATAGGTCGCCATCAAAGGATGATAATTGCCCAAAGTATCCTGATATACCAGAGGGATCTCCGACACGCCGGAGGCCAGCATGTCATAAGCATACTCCTCGCGGGTAGCTGTCTCGATCACCGAGGTAGTTCCGATGGTGATCTGTCCGATGGTGGGAGTCTTGGGTGCCTCGGTCTCAGGGGCCTCGGTCTCCCCGCTGTTTTCTGTGCCCTTGGTCGCTGCCTCTGTGGGAGCCTTGGTATTGTCATCTACCGTAGGTGCGCCACAGCCGGAAAACATACCCATGGTCACCATGAGGACCATGAGCATGGCAATGCTTCGGCTGAACCGTCTGCTGTTCTGTCTGCTGTTCTGTCCGTTATTCTGTCTGTTCATCTCGTTTCTGCCTTTTCTTATTGTTTTGTTTCGTCTATTTAGCGTTATCTTTATATTTCAGGTGACACTGCTCAAACACATAGATCCGGTCACACAAATATTCTACCAGTTCCCTGTCGTGGCTGATCAACAATACGGAACCCCCATGTTTTTTCATCACCCGCCTCACCAATGCCAACACATTGGCCTGAGTGGACACATCCAGCATGGAGGTGGCCTCGTCCAAAATCAGCAGCTTCGGCTTAAACAACAGGCATCTGGCAATGGCGATTCGCTGTGCCTCTCCGCCGGATATCTGATGGGGAAGATGGTTCAAAATCTCCATATTTAAACCAACCTCATCCATCAGCTCCCTGATCAATCTATCTGCCTCTGATTTGTTTGCCGCAAAATGATGATAACGGATCAATTCATAGAATCCCTTAATCAGCTTCTGGCTGTGATCCAAGGACGCGTAGGGCTGCTGATAAACCATCTGGATCTGCAGGCCTTTCTTTCGATCATAGGGCGTATTCGCCGAGTACAACAGCTCATCGTCCAGGTAAACCGCGCCTTCATCGGGCTTTTTTATCCCGCAGAGAACCTTGGCCAGTGTGGACTTGCCGATGCCGCTGCTGCCGTAAAATCCCACGATCTCTCCGTCCGGTATCACAAAGGAAACATTTTCAAAAACCAATTGGTCGCCGAAGGTTTTCTTCAGGTTTTCTCCTCGGATCATGCCTCACTGCACCACCATTCCGTCTTATTTCCCTGTCGATGACTGAGGGTACACCGGGTCGTTGCCCGGGGACATCTGCGAAAGAATGGACATCCATCCGCCGGCTGCGCCGATGGCAGATACTCTCTCAACACAGGTGTTTCCATCATCCCGTTTTTCACCAGCGCCCCCATCAGTGCTTTGGTATAGGGGTGTTTGGGCGTCTCCAATAGTTCCTCCGATTCACCGCATTCCATCATCCGTCCGCCGCAAAGGACCAATGTCCGGTCACAGAGCTGCGCCACACCGAT
>JAFOFP010000150.1 GCA_017387285.1 Lachnospiraceae bacterium | reverse complement strand
GTTCTGTAAATCAAGAAGCACTGCCGGACTTTGCCAAGGAAATCGATCAGACAAACGCTCAGATCACCGATCTCAAACGTCTGATCAACGACGTGGCTATCTATGCCTGCAAGCGGGCAGAACTGACCTTCTCTCAGCTGACGATGAACAAGGTAGAGATATCCCTCTACGACGTTGTGAAATCCACCGGTGAAGCAAAGGAGGCATTTAAGTTTACCTACGGCGGTCGCCGTTATGACAGGCTTTCTCTTTCGGAAAAGATCCGTGCCGGCATGGAAGTATCTGAACTGATAAAGCGGCTGACTGGATGCAATTATCCGGTGTTTGTAGACAATATGGAATCGGTAGATGACCTTTCCAATGTCCGCCCCACCGGGCAAATCATTATGGCGAAGTGTGTCAGCGGCACAGCGCTCCAGGTACGGCCCATGAATCCCATCATTCGCATGGAACAGAGAGCAGCCTGACGGGGGTGAGCCCGTTTGGCCGTCAAGATTTATGACAAGGTCCCCATCGTGGACACGGCCAGACGGTGCGGCCTCGCCCTCAACGCCCGGACGCTCAGACGAAAGGAAGTCGAGGCGAGCTGCCCTTTTTGCGGTGACCACGGACCGGAGAAATATCATTTAAGCCTAAACACCGATACAGATCAGTACCGCTGTAACCTGTGCAACGCACACGGCAACAGCGTACTGCTGTACTCCAGAATCTTTGGAGTCAGCACATCGGAGGCTTATCGGACACTGGTTAAGGCTGGGAAGGTCTATCCCCTCCCGCAACAGCCAGCGTCCCAAAACAGTGAGCGGCAGCCTGCTCCTCTTATGCTGCGCCACACCGCGTATTCGGATATGCTGGATCATCTGGTACTCTTGGATAAACATCGTGAAAACCTATTGGAGCGAGGTTTGTCTGAAGAGCGTATCCATGAAAATGGATACCGCAGTATGCCTGAAAGCAAGCATGGCCGCAAACTTTTAGCGGATTTGCTACACAGCCATGGGCATGAACTTCTGGGCTTACCCGGTTTCCGCACCTATTATGGTGACTGGACGCTTTCAGGCCCAAATGGGTTTCTGATCCCGATTCGAAACAAGGATGGTCTGATCCAGGGCTTAAAAATCCGTCTGGACGATGCGACTCAGCCCAACCGTAAATACCGTTGGCTTTCCAGCCGCAACCTTCCCAACGGCACCCGCAGTTATTCCTGGATACACGTAACCGGAGACAGAACGAAAAAGCGGGCTTTCCTGACGGAAGGCCCGCTGAAAGGGGACGTTGCGAGTTTTCTCATGAAGGATGCGCTGTTTGTCTGTATCGGTGGTGTCAATGCCTTAAACGGCCTTACGGATACCATTCGAGATTTAGGTGTTACAGAGGTCGTGGAAGCAATGGACATGGATCAGATGACCAATGAAAACGTAAGAAAGGCCATCCTTGCAATGCGTCGGGAAGTGCAGAAGATCCCCAATATCCGATATTTTAAATACACATGGAATCCGGCCTATAAAGGAGTGGACGATTATCTCCTAAGTCGAGCAGCCGCCATGTAAAATAAAAAGAAAGGACAACACTATGGATAATATACTGAATATGAACGATTTCCTTGGCGCTGCGGAAGCAGATCGTAAACACGTTTTAGGAAAGTTTCTGTATTTTTCTCTTGCAAATCTCCTGGTGAGCAAAGAGGAATTGTCTGCGCTATGTGACAATATGGGTATCTCTTACACCAGCGGCAACCGGCTTTCTGTATCGGATGCGTTCCGTTCTGCAACGGGTGATATTCGAGTGCGTGTTCCTGTCACGGAAAATGGTGAGGCTAATATTTATCTTGCCTACTGCCGGGACAACAAGCACACGTCGCAGATTCTTTCCCGGGAACTGGTAAAAGAGACCTTAAACAGTCAGACCAATCAGTATGAAAAGCTGGCCAACATCAGCTATGATAAAGCAGATAACACTTTTCGTTGCGATAACATTGTCATGGATGATGCGGTCGATGTGCGAGGCTGCTGCAGAAAGGCCGAAGAACTGTTTGAGCTTTACCGGCACTGTGCCAACCGCAAGCAGATTGAGACTATCTGTGCAAACTTTCTCCGCAGCATCGAG
>JAFOFP010000149.1 GCA_017387285.1 Lachnospiraceae bacterium | reverse complement strand
GTTCTGTAAATCAAGAAGCACTGCCGGACTTTGCCAAGGAAATCGATCAGACAAACGCTCAGATCACCGATCTCAAACGTCTGATCAACGACGTGGCTATCTATGCCTGCAAGCGGGCAGAACTGACCTTCTCTCAGCTGAAGATGAACAAGGTAGAGATATCCCTCTACGACGTTGTGAAATCCACCGGTGAAGCAAAGGAGGCATTTAAGTTTACCTACGGCGGTCGCCGTTATGACAGGCTTTCTCTTTCGGAAAAGATTCGTGCCGGCATGGAAGTATCTGAACTGATAAAGCGGCTGACTGGACGCAATTATCCGGTGTTTGTAGACAATATGGAATCGGTAGATGACCTTTCCAATGTCCGTCCCACCGGACAGATCATTATGGCGAAGTGTGTCAGCGGCACAGCGCTCCAGGTACGGCCCATGAATCCCATCGTTCGCATGGAACAGAGAGCAGCCTGACGGGGGTGAGCCCGTTTGGCCGTCAAGATTTATGACAAGATCCCCATCGTGGACACGGCCAGACGGTGCGGGCTCGTCCTCGACTCCCGGACGCTCAGGCGAAAGGAAGTCGAGGCGAGTTGCCCTTTTTGCGGTGACCACGGACCGGGGAAGTATCATTTAAGCCTAAACACCGATACAGACCAGTACCACTGTAACCTGTGCAACGCATACGGCAACAGCGTGCTGCTGTACTCCAGAATCTTTGGAGTCAGCACATCGAAGGCTTATCGGACACTGGCTGAGGCGGGGAAGGTCTATCCCCTCCCACAACAGCCGGCATCCCAAAACAGTGAGCGGCAGCCTGCACCTCTTATGCAACGACACGCCGCGTATTCGGATATGCTGGATCATCTGGTACTCTTGGATAAGCATCGTGAAAACCTATTGAAGCGAGGTCTGTCTGAAGAGCGTATCCATGAAAATGGATACCGCAGTATGCCCGAAAGCGAGCATGGCCGCAAACTTTTAGCGGATTTGCTACACAGCCATGGGCATGAACTTCTGGGCTTACCCGGTTTCCGCACCTATTATGGTGACTGGACACTTTCAGGCCCAAGTGGGTTTCTTATCCCTGTTCGAAACAAGGATGGTCTGATCCAGGGCCTAAAGATCCGTCTGGATGATGCGACTCAGCCCAACCGTAAATACCGTTGGCTTTCCAGCCGCAACCTTCCCAACGGCACCCGCAGCTATTCCTGGATCCACGTGACCGGGGACAGGACGAAAAAGCGGGCTTTCCTGACGGAAGGCCCGCTGAAAGGGGACGTTGCGAGTTTTCTTGCAAAAGATGCTCTGTTTGTCTGTATCGGTGGTGTCAATGCCTTAAACGGCCTTACGGATACCATTCGTGATTTAGGTGTTACAGGGGTCGTGGAAGCAATGGACATGGACCAGATGACCAATGAAAACGTAAGAAAGGCCATCCTTGCAATGCGTCGGGAAGTACAAAAAATCCCCAATATCCGATATACCAAATACACATGGAACCCGACCTATAAAGGAGTGGACGATTATCTCCTAAGCCGGGCAGCAGCTATGTAAAACAAAAAGAAAGGACAACACTATGGATAATATACTGAATATGAACGATTTCCTTGGCGCTGCGGAAGCTGACAGCAAACACGTGCTAGGAAAGTTTCTCTACTTTTCTCTTGCAAACCTTCTGGTAGGCAAAGAGGAACTGTCGGAGCTTTGTGATAATATGGGTATTCCTTATACCAGTGGCAACCGTGTTTCTGTATCTGATGCGTTCCGCTCTGCCACGGGTGATATTCGTGTACGCGTTCCCGTCACCGAAAAAGGGGAAACTAATATTTATTTGGCCTACTGTCGGGACAACAAGCACACGACAAAGATTCTGTCCCGTGAACTGGTAAAGGAGACCTTGAACAGTCAGACCAATCAGTATGAAAAGCTGGCCAATATCAGCTATGACAAAGCGGATAACACTTTTCGCTGCGATAACATTGTCATGGATGATGCGGTCGATGTGCGAGGCTGCTGCAGAAAGGCCGAAGAACTGTTTGAGCTTTACCGGCACTGTGCCAACCGCAAGCAGATTGAGACTATCTGTGCAAACTTTCTCCGCAGCATCGAG
>JAFOFP010000148.1 GCA_017387285.1 Lachnospiraceae bacterium | reverse complement strand
TCTATTTTTTTACTCTCACAAACCTAAAACTCACTCTTTGCATAGATCCTGCATCCCAGCAGACACCCCAGCACATAGATCAACACCGCCCCAAGAGCCATGACCAACGGCCCGTTCAGTTGATTCAGCCAGAGGATCACTTCCGAAAATTCCGAAACATTTGCGGAGGCGTACCAGACGATACCGGCCACCGCGCCAAAGCCCAAAGAAAAACCGGTTCTGGCCTTCTCCGCACCCCATTTGAAGGCCGCAGGGATCATGATCCCCATGCCCATAACGGATATAGAAAAGAATACCATGATGGTTCCCAGTTCCTCCATGAATCCTGCGTTACCGGAAAGGCTGTTGATCAGTGCGATCACCACCGCATAAACGCCCGCCGCCAGCTGCAGAATCAACGTGGACAAAAATCGCCCGGCCACCACCTGCCTGTCGCTGACCGGCAGTGTTCTGGCATACCTGGCCCAACCGCTCATCTGATCTGCACTGAACCACCCAAAGCTGTACAATCCGGCCATCCAGATGGTCATGTAAGGAAAGGCCATGTTATTCAATGCCACGCCCAAAAAGGTGTACATCACCAGTACAAGGATCAGATTCTTACGGTAGAGTGCCCACAGGGCATACATTTCTTTTCTGATCAAACCTATCATCACACATTCCTCCCCGAATAAATCTGCATCATCTCGCTCAGGGTCAGTCGATCAATGACTGCTCCCGGCAGTATACTGCGCACCCTCTCCGGCTCCTCCACCAGAGCAGCACTGCCAAAGGCACTTTTCACTGTGCCCCGGATCAGACCTTCCGGCAGTCTTCTCATCTCTTCCTCTGAGCAGCGAAGCACTGCCATATTCTCCAGCAGTTCATCCTTGTCCCGCTGAAACAACAGGCGTCCCCCATGAATATAGGCGATCTCGTCTGCCCCCCGTTCCAGATCATCGGTGATATGGCTGCTGATCAGCACCGAATGACTCTCATCCTGAATAAACTCCATAAACACATTCAGCAGCTCACCGCGAACCACCGGATCCAATCCTGATGTCGCCTCATCCAGAATCAGCAATTTGGGATGTCTGGCCATGGCAACCGCCAGATTTAACTTGATCCGCATTCCACGGCTCATCTCTTTGATGGTCTTTTTGCGGGGGAGGCGATACCGGTCACAATCCCGGAAAAACTGCTCTCTGTCCCACACTCCGCCGAGACCTGCCATCACCTTCTCCACCTGCAGCAGATGAAAGCCTTCATAGAAAAAGCTATCCTCAAATACCGCCGCCACCTCTGCTCTTACCTGCTGGTCAGAAGGCTCGCCGCCCATCAGCCGGATCTGTCCTGCCGACGGCTTTATGATATTTAATGCCGCCTTCAATGTGGTTGTTTTTCCGGCCCCGTTTTCGCCGATTAGTCCCACGATCCGGCCCGGCCGGACAGTCAGATCGATATCCTTTAACACAAAATCCGAATATTCCTTGCACAATCCCCTGATTTCAAGAAGATTTTCCATCCTTATCCCCTCCTGTCAATACCAACGCAAATGATATTTTGTTTCCCATCAATCTTCCAGCAAAAGCTCCAACGTCTCCCGCAGTTCCCCCTCAGTGATCCCGCCTACTCTGGCAGCCTCCACCGCCTGAGCCAGCAGATCCTCCATCCGCTTCAGTGCCTCCTCCCGATGAAGCTCCGGGTTTCTGGGTGCCACAAATGATCCTCTCCCCGGCTGGGTATAGATAAAACCCTCGCGCTCCAGCTCCTCGTAGGCCCGTTTGGTGGTGATCACACTGATACACAACTCCTTCGCCAACAGACGGATACTGGGAAGGGCATCCCCTTCTTCCAACTTCCCCGTCAGGATTTTTTCCTTGAACTGGCGGATGATCTGACCATAAATCGGCTCTGTGCTGGTATTGCTGATATATAGCTCCATAATTACCTCAAACTGTACATATTTGATATATACAGTATATACACACTATATACCGTTGTCAAGGGGTATTATAAATTGTCTCTCATGAATACAAAGAAATTTTGATTTTCAGAATAAAATCAGATATGAAATAAGGCGGCGAACTTTGCGTCCGCCGCCTGCATCTATCCTGTATTTATCTCTCCTTGCCAAAGAAAAACAGAGCCAATGTTCCCGGGCCGGAGTGTGCTCCGATGACCGGTCCCACATCGGTGATCAGATCTGCCTTCTGTCCGTTGTGCTGACTGATCAATTCCTCCAGAAGCAATGCATCCTCCATACAATCGCTGTGGGAAATAAAATACATCTTCTGTTCCTGATCCTCAAGAAGCTCAACATACTTCTGGGCCAACGCCTTGATGGCCGCCTTACGGCCTCTGGCCTTACTCATGTTGATCAGGTGACCCTCGTCATCCACATGCATCACCGGCTTGATCCCCAACACTGCACCGGCCAGAGCCACAGCTGCACTGACACGTCCTCCCCGTTTTAAGTACACCAGATCATCCACTGTAAACCAGTGGCACATCTTCATATACCGCTCGCGGACAAAGGCCGCAGTCTCGTCAACGGTCGCTCCCTCAGCCTGCATCTTCGCCGCCAGATAAACCAACATTCCCTCGCCGGCAGAAGCACAGAGCGTATCAATGGCAATCACTTTCCGGTCAGGATACTCCTCAGCCAATTCCTTCGCCGCCACCTGGGCAGACTCGGAAGTGCTGCTTAATCCGGATGAAAAGCCAATATACAAAACATCCCGTCCTGCTTTCAGTTCTTCCTCGAAGGCCTCGCGGAACTCCTCGTAATTAACGGCGGACGTCTTAGCCACACGGCCGTCTCTCATCTGCTGATAAAATGCTGCAATGGGCATATCACCGCTTTTATACTCTGTATCGCTGTCATTAAACCGGAAGGTGAGACAAAGCTCCTTCACTCCCAACGCTGTCAGTTTCTCCTTAGAAAGATCACATCCTGAATCCGTAATAATTGTATATGCATTCATAGAAATTCTCCTAAACCCTATTATCTAGTTTCCTTTACTAGATTACTTTATTTTGTATTTTTTGTCAAGCCTTTCTTGCTTTTTTCTCTGGGAAGGGTTACAATACTCTTCAGAAAAGGCTTTACCAATGATAGATTACGGAGGAAATTATGACCTACGATTTCACAACGATTATGGATCGTCGAGGCACAAATTCTGTGGCAATAGACGTGATCCCTTTCCCCAATTATCAGGTGCAGGACGGTTTTTCCCACATCCCCATGTGGATCGCCGACATGAATTTTGCAACTGCCCCTTCCGTTACAGATGCGGTTGCAGCCAGACTTGCCCACCCGGCTTTCGGCTATTTCATTCCTTCTGATGCATATTACGATGCCATCATCCGCTGGCACCGGGTTCGTCACGGGATTACCGGCATGACCAAAGATTGTATCGGCTATGAAAACGGTGTTTTGGGCGGTGTCACCAGCGCAGTCAACAGCCTTTGCTCTCAGGGCGATGCCATTTTACTTCACAGTCCTACCTATGTGGGCTTTACCGAAGCGCTGACCAACAACGGAAACAAACTGATCCACAGTCCCCTTGTTCAGGATGAGCAGGGTGTATGGCGCATGGATTTTGAGGATATGGATCGCAAATTAAAGCAGTACAAGATTCATCTGGCTATTTTCTGCTCCCCCCACAACCCCTGCGGACGCGTCTGGGAGCGCTGGGAAATTGAAAAAGCCATGGAGGTCTATGCAGCCAATGATTGCTTCGTCATCTCCGATGAGATCTGGTCCGATATCATTCTGAATGGAAATAAACACATTCCCACCCAGTCAGTGTCCGAGGATGCCAGACAGCGGACCGTTGCCATGTATGCCCCCTCAAAGACCTTCAATCTGGCGGGACTCATCGGCTCCTACCATGTGATCTACAATAACTGGCTCCGGGACCGTGTCCGTTCCACCGCAAGCAAGCCCCACTACAATTCCATGAATGTCCTCTCCATGCATGCCCTGATCGGTGCCTACAATGATGTGGGCATGGCGTGGACCGACGAACTGTGTGAGGTTCTCAGTGATAATGTAAACTATGCCTATGACTACATTACAGCTCATTTTGAAGGCATCAAGGTAATCAAACCTCAGGGTACATATATGCTCTATCTTGACTGTACCGAATGGTGTGCTAAGCACAATACCACCATCGATGATCTCCAAAAAGCCGGCGTGGCCGTAGGCGTGATCTGGCAGGACGGACGTCCCTTCCATCATCCCTGCTCCATTCGCCTCAATCTGGCACTGCCCCGCAGTCTGGTGGAGGAGGCCATGGCGAGACTGGACAAGTATGTATTTAATGCTCAATAAATAACACCCCATTGATTAAGGAGAGTTTATGCACACCCCTCATCTTCCCCACGACCATGGTCACAATCACGATACTGCCCACATCCTCACCCACTTGCCCGGCCCGGAGGCTGCTGCGGAGGCATCCGCTGTCTTTGCCCTTCTGGGAGACAGTTCCCGCATCCGGATCTTCTGGCTTTTGTGCCACACGGAGGAATGTGTCTGCAACATCGCTGCTGCGGTGGGGATGAGCGATGCCGCAGTCTCCCACCATCTGAAAATCCTACGTCTGAACAATATGATCTCCGGGCGCCGGGAAGGCAAGGAGATCCATTACTCGCTGGCGGACAATGATCAGGCTCGATTCGCCCATCGGATCCTGGACGACTTTTTCCGGATCAATTGTCCCTGCGAACCCATAAAGGAGGATGATCATGAGCGTTATCAATGAACCCAAAATCAAAAACGGCCTCTTGCAGGCCATCCGCGAACAGCTGGAACACCGTGCACTGTGGATGTATCTGCTCTGCGACGAAGCCAAAAAGAAAGGGCTCGATCCCGAGGAGTATGCTCCCGCTGCCATCAAGCGGTGTGGACTCTACCAGGGTGCAAATCTGGTCAAGAAGGGCGGAAAAGGTCAGAGCCTGAAGGGGCTGAAAAAAGCCCTCTTCGGAAAACCCGCCCAGTTGGTTTTCGAGATGAAGATCCTTCGCTGCACCGACGACAATCTGGACATTGATTTTCACTACTGTCCTCTGGTAAAGGCTTGGCAGCGTCAGGGTTGTACCGATGAGGAGATCTGCCGTCTCTGCGATCATGCCATGTGCGGAGACCGTGGCATCGCAGAAAGCTTTGGCTGTGAGCTGGAGCTTCCCAAGACCATCGCAAAGGGTGATGGCGTATGCCAGATCCGGTTTGTGCGAAAGTAGATCCCCCTCCTAACCTTCTATCCATAACCAATCACAAAAGGCTGTGCAGGATGCACGGATATGATTCCGTTACCTCTTGCACAGCCTCATTTTTTAATCTCTATAATCGCCTTGTATCCAGCGCCCTCATGGCATTGACCACCGCGATCACCATAACCCCCACATCGGCAAAGATCGCCAGCCACATATTGGCGATACCGATGGCACCCAGGATCAGACATGCTCCCTTTACCACCAAGGCGAACCAGATATTCTGGTGTACGATCCGCAGACACTTGCGGGCGATCTTCATCGCCAGCGCGATCTTGGCCGGATCGTCGTCCATCAGCACCACATCCGCCGCCTCGATGGCCGCGTCACTTCCCATGGCGCCCATGGCGATACCGATATCCGCCCGTGAAAGCACCGGTGCGTCGTTGATTCCGTCTCCCACAAAGGCCAGTTTTTCCCTGCTGCCTTTTCGCTCCAGCAGACGCTCCACTTCCGCCACTTTATCCCCCGGCAGAAGTTCGCTGTGATATTCATCCAAGCCCAGCTCCCTTGCCACCGTGGCGGCCACTGTCTCACTGTCTCCGGTCAGCATGACTGTCCGTCTCACACCTGCTGATTTAAGGCTCGCAATGGCAGACTTCGCCGTGGACTTGATCACATCTCCAATGACGATGTGACCGGCATATCTGCCGTCGATGGCAACATGGATAATGGTGCCCGTTATTTCGCAGGGACTGCAGGATATGCCTGACTGCTCCATCAGCTTTTCATTTCCGACTGCAATTTCCTTACCGTCAACCACCGTCCGAACACCGTGACCGGCGATCTCATTGAACTCTCCGACCCGTGACCGGTCAAGGTCCTCTGTACATGCCTCCCTCAGACTCTTGCTGATAGGATGGGTGGAATAGCTCTCCGCCAACGCCGTCAAGGTCAGCAATTCTTCTGCCGTCATCCCTTCCTCGGGATGAACTGCCTTTACCTCAAAGACACCCTTGGTCAGAGTGCCGGTCTTATCAAACACCACATAATTGCTCTGGGCCAAGCCTTCCAGATAAATGGATCCTTTCACCAATATTCCTCTGGCAGACGCCCCGCCGATGCCGCCAAAAAAGGACAGCGGGATCGAAATCACCAGGGCACAGGGACAGCTGATAACCAAAAAGGTCAGTCCTCTGGTGATCCAGTCACCCCAGCCTGCTGACTGTCC
>JAFOFP010000147.1 GCA_017387285.1 Lachnospiraceae bacterium | reverse complement strand
GTTTATCTGAGGAGAATGAATGCAGGATAGCTGTCTGTCCGGCGGAAAAGAGGTGACGCCATGGCTACCATGCGCGAAATTAAGCGAAGAAAGGCCAGTATCCAGAGTACCCAGCAGATCACCAATGCGATGAAGCTGGTGTCCACTGTCAAACTCCAGAAATCCAGAGCGAAGGCAGAACGGACAAGGCCCTATTCGGATATGATGTATGCCACCGTGAATCATATTCTCTCCTGTACCGATCAGATCGAGCATCCTTATCTGCAGGCAGGTCAGTCGGAAAAGAAAGGAATTATCGTGGTCAGCTCCAACCGTGGTTTGGCCGGCGGATACAATTCCAATATTGTTCGTCTGATTCAGAGCAGCGGGATCGATCCCGCAGACGCAGTGCTTTATACAGTGGGTAAGAAAGCCAGAGAGGCATTGAGCCACCGCGGCTATAGGGTGGTGAAGGATTATTCGGATCGAATCGAGAGCCCTGAGTACTCCGACGCCATGGAGATCGGCCGCAGGGTGATGGAGGATTATCTGAGTCAGGAGATCGGAGAGATCTATCTGGTATATACTTCATTTAAAAATACAGTCAGCCATGAACCGAAGCTGCTAAAGCTCCTGCCCATTGATGCGGAGGCGTTTGGGGCTGGGATGGATGCGGAACAGGCAGATGAATTGCCTATGAGCTATGACCCCGGCGAGGCGGAGGTTTTGGATAAGCTGATCCCGCTGTATATGAATAGTCTGATTTATGGCGCGCTGGTGGAATCCCTTGCCAGCGAGAACGGTGCCAGAATGCAGGCGATGGATGCGGCGACCAGCAACGCTGAGGAGATGATCGATAAGCTTTCTCTTCAGTACAATCGTGCCCGTCAGGCATCGATCACTCAGGAGATCACCGAGATCATCGGCGGAGCCAATGCGATCGGCTGAGGCGATAGCGATTAGACTGAGGAAGTGCAGTTGAGATCACAAAATGATGTCAGTAAGAAAATACATGTAATATGAGATTATCGAAAAAGGAGTGAGCAAGGAGATGGCAGAGACAAATACCGGTAAAATCACTCAGATCATCGGTGCCGTTCTGGACGTTAAGTTCAGCCAGGGACAGCTTCCCGCGATCAATGACGCGGTTGTGATCACCCGCAAGGATGGTTCTAAGCTGACCGTGGAGGTATCTCAGCATCTGGGCGATGATACTGTAAGATGTATTGCGATGGATTCCACCGACGGCCTTGTCCGGGGCATGGAAGCTGTTTCTACCGGAGCTCCCATTACTGTTCCGGTCGGCGAGATCACGCTGGGCCGTATCTTTAATGTATTGGGCGACCCCATCGACAATAAGCCCGCCCCTGAAGCGACGGAATTCCTTCCGATCCACCGCAAGGCTCCCTCATTTGAGGAGCAGGCGACCACCACAGAGATTCTGGAGACCGGTATCAAGGTTGTTGACCTTCTGTGCCCCTACCAGAAGGGTGGAAAGATCGGTCTGTTCGGCGGTGCCGGCGTAGGAAAGACTGTTTTGATTCAGGAGCTGATCAGAAATATTGCCACGGAGCACGGCGGATACTCTGTATTTACCGGAGTAGGCGAGCGTACCCGTGAAGGAAATGACCTGTATCATGAGATGCAGGAGTCCGGAGTTATCAACAAGACTACCATGGTATTCGGACAGATGAATGAGCCCCCGGGAGCGAGAATGCGCGTAGGCCTCACCGGTCTGACCATGGCTGAGTATTTCCGTGACCAGGGCGGTAAGGACGTACTTTTGTTCATTGATAATATTTTCCGTTTTACACAGGCAGGTTCCGAGGTGTCCGCACTTCTGGGACGTATGCCTTCTGCAGTAGGATATCAGCCTACTCTGCAGACAGAGATGGGTGCCCTTCAGGAGCGTATTACCTCCACCAAGAAAGGTTCCATCACCTCTGTTCAGGCAGTTTATGTGCCTGCGGATGACTTGACTGACCCCGCACCTGCGACCACCTTCGCTCATCTGGACGCGACCACCGTATTGTCCCGTTCCATCGTTGAGTTGGGTATCTATCCTGCGGTAGATCCGTTGGAGTCCACCTCCCGTATTCTGGATCCCCGTGTGGTAGGTGAGGAGCACTATGCGGTTGCCCGCGGTGTGCAGGAGATTCTGCAGAGATATAAGGAGCTGCAGGATATCATTGCGATTCTGGGTATGGATGAGCTCTCCGAGGAGGAGAAGCTGATCGTTGCCAGAGCCAGAAAGGTGCAGAGATTC
>JAFOFP010000146.1 GCA_017387285.1 Lachnospiraceae bacterium | reverse complement strand
GATGGCCTCACTCTTGTTGTTGCGGATGCCGTAGAGGCTGAAGGTTACGATAGGCGCCTCCAGATCGGGCGGAGCAGGAATCTCTAGCACGTCAAAGGGAAGCACGATCGTGTTTGTACCCACATTGCCTGCACGGTCAACATACTCAAAGGTGTAAGAATCACCCTTCTTGCTGCCCATGGGGAAGGTATAGGAGTCGGGTCCGTTGGTCGTATAAATCTCCTCTGTATCACAGTTCAGATATACGGTCACTTCTCCGTACGCCTCGCTCTCCTCACCGGTCAGCTCCTGATACCGGTAGTCATAAAGCTCGAAATAGGTATCATCGATCTTCTTGTCAATGTTGCTTACTTTTACTTTTCGCTGCACAAAACCGCCATCATCCGTCGGCGAGGAGGTGGTGATGGTGATCACGCAGTTCTCCTCCACTGTAATGTTCGCCTTGGACGGATCTGCCGGATCGATGGTTCCCTCCACTCCGGTGTCGGAGACAATGGAGGTAATGGTTTCCACCGTACCGGTGGCCTGAGCCATGACGGTAACCGGCTGATTGGTGGGATCGGTGGTGGAGAAGCTCACTTCCACGCCCAACTCACCGAAATCATCAACCCAAAGCTCCAGTTCATACTCGTCGCCAAACAGGTCGACTGCGGTCAGCATGTAGATATCATCCGCAGTGATCATGGGGGCCAGTGCAAACCAAACCGCCTGCTCCTGTCCTCTGGTATATCTCTGCTCCAGATCACCTACACCATAACCGGTGAGGGCGGACAGCGGTATGGTACTGTAAACGCCCAGTTCTCCGTCGGAATTTGCTCCGTCATCAATATTTATGGTTCCGGCATAGTATTCATCATCCTCGGGAACAATGGAGCCGGTTCCCAAAGAAAGGTATGAACTGCCGGGAAGATCGGTGTCCTCCGACGCCACGTTTCCGTAGGAGTCAGCGGCACTGACGGTTGCCGTCCACTGGTTATCCCGATCCTCCGGATCAATCTTTGTGGTGATCCAGAACTCAAGATCCAGACGTCCCGATCCGGTCTCCTCGTCCACCGACTCCTCGATGAGACGGGTACGGAATACACCGTAGTGGCCGACCTCATAGGCCTCCCAGGTCGCATAGGTACCGTCCTCATTTTTCAGATACTCACCGTTCTCATCCACTGCCAAAGGCAGATTCATAGTGACTAGCTGAGTATTATTTGTCCGGTCCTCTCCGGTCTTGCCCAGAAGCAGAGCCGAATAGTCAGCGTCAAAGGTCAGTGTCAGCTCCTTCGCGGAAACCGCACTCTCCTCATCCTGAACCTGAACTCTGATCAGCTTATCCACATCAGTGTCATACGGTGAGGAGGACACATACATGGATTCCGGTGCGTTACCGTCGATGTCCAGCACATTGCCGTCCACGTCACAAATCGTCAGCTGCTGTTCGGAAAGGTTTCCGTTCTGATCCAGAAGGTAGAATACCGTATCTACCACATCTTTCCGGATGTCGTAGGTTGTCGGAACAGCCTCGCCTGTCCACATATCTTCCAACGTCTCTCCATGATAGAAGAAAGAGTTCTCCAGACCGGGATCACCGGGAACCATCGCACTGATGGTAGCGCAGCGCACATTTCCGTTCTCGTGGGATTCCAATACATACTCCATCTCCCACATTTCCGGCTGGCCATATACAAAGACAGGAAGCTCATGGCTCTTAACGGAACCGTTGGTGCTGATGATCTCATAAACCAGCAGGTTGTAGCCATCCAGCATGGGCAGTGTCAGACTGGCTTTGCTATGGGATGTCGCATCATATGCGTTTCCGTAGGCCCCATCCTGATATCCGCCAACCAGTACCGGCTTGTAGAATAAGTACGTCCGATCATTTGACAGGTATTCATAGGTTCCACAGGCAGCATCCTGTATATTCCACGTGTCAGCAGACTCCACCCAGATAGCAGATGACTCAGCGGAAGGCCCCAGCGCATCGTAGGTCGCGTTTCGCACCCGGATACGAATGTTCTCCTTCAAGGTATCCTCCATACCATCGGTACGGGTATCGCGGGAGAATCTCAGATAAGTGAGCTCATCCCATCCTGAGGGCTTCTCAGCCAGGCTGAGAATGATCTCCTGACCGGTCAGGGTATCCTCATCAAAATCATAGAGGCTGTCTTCCTCACCGTCACGGATCATCACATCATAGCCATCGTAAGAATATTCTTTATAGTAGGTATCGATGTCCATATCAAACTCGGAAACATCGATGTAGAGGCTGATCTCCTCGGTGAACAGGTTGGGCAGCTCGGTGCCGTCCGTCGCAAACGATGCCTTGCTGTTCAGGTTTTTCACCGTGATCTGCAGTCTGTACCAACCGGTCTTAAAGCCGGTCCAGCCATCCATGTCAGAGAGCATATCCTCGGTGAGCACAATAGTCTGTACTCCGTCCGCTGTTCTGACCAGATCCCAGGTCTCCAGAAGAGTCTCATCCTCATTATCCGCTGTTCCTCTGTAGAACAGCTCGATCTTACTGCCTGCATAATCCAGAGCCTCAAATCCATAGCTGCGAACGGGATAGATCTCGTCCGTATCGGTGGCATTTGCCACCTTGAAGGTGATCGCCACACCCTCCAGCGTGGGATAAGTGGTCATTTTTTCATAAGTGCTGGTTTTGTATTCACTCAGCGCCGCTCTCACGTCCTCGCCGTTCTCATTCATCACCGTCTGGATATCAATGTCGAACGCCGCACAGTTTGCCAGATAGATATTAGAGCTGGCAATGGTCGTGTTCGCGGGAAGGAAATCAAATACATTCTCATTTCGAATGTTTTCCGCAAGATTAATTGTCGTTTTCGAATACCGATAGGTGCCGAAATTCGTGGAGGTGACAAAGGTCACCTTCAGCTCCGAGTACGCATGATAGAAGTTCTTTGCAAAGGAGAGCATATCACGGATCGGCTCTGCAAGTGTGCAGTCGCCGGTTTCCAGATTATATCTGGCCTCATACCAGCTTCCGTAAGCAATGGGCAGTGCATTGTTAATCGGATCCTGCGCGTACAGATAGAGCGGTGCAAAGATATCATCCACATAATAGGTCTCTGACACCGTCTTATCCGGATACGTGTCATAGTCAATATATTTCTGAGGGTCATACATATAGGTTCTGTATGACAGCTGTTCACCGTCCAGATAGGGAACCTCGACCAGCATGAGTGTACGTGCCTTTGCGTCGGTCTCCGTGGAGACAG
>JAFOFP010000145.1 GCA_017387285.1 Lachnospiraceae bacterium | reverse complement strand
GGGATTACTCCAAGTCTCTGCTGGTGCTGGCTACAGGCCATCAGAGCATCGCCGGGGCGCCGCTGGCCTTCGGTGAGGGCAGCACCAAAGGGCGCATCCACAATCTGTTAAAGAAGAAAAAGGCCGGAAGGTGGCTGGTCGGTGTGTCTGCTATGGTTTTGGTGGTGGCCGGCGTCTTGCTTCTGACTGACCCCGTAGGCTCCAACGCGGATGACCGGACGGGGGATATGGTGAACGGACAGTTTGGTGATGATAATCGATCGGAAGTGGAAAACGCAAAAGAGCCTGAGGAAATCGTCGTTACGATGGATGATGCGACACGGATGCAAGCTATCGCCAATTCCCCGGAATGGGCAAAAGAAGTGTGGGAGAAGTTTAATGAGTACGAGGATCCGGTGACCATCTGGATCGGAGATTCCTATGCCGGGTTTATGGATCGGGTGGTTTATGACAATGGAAATGGTCGGAAGGTCACAAACTTTCCTGCCATGGATTATGATGGCGACGGAACTTTGGATCGGATCTACGGCGATATTAGTATTAACACAGAAGGGGAGAGCATATATTTGTTTTCCGGAAACGGAGAACTGATTTTGCTGGGAGAACCCTACTGGAGCTTTTTGGGATCGACCTACTCTGCTGATCTGACCGGTGACGGAAAGAATGAGTTGATTTATATCACTCATGTATCGGGATCCGGCGGAGAAACTTTCGTTGCCGCAGCGTGGGAACGAATTGATGGTCGGTGGGATAAGATGGATATAACTCCTTCAGGGGATAGCGGGTTGGACAATGCGGGTAACCTTCATACATTGACGCTCCCCATACAGGTGGAAAAGACCGGGGAGAACCGTATTCGTCTGACACAGCCCGAGGTGGGAAAATCCTTCGAGCATGAGGTTACACACGGATATATGTCTGATCTGTGGTCGGAGATGAGAGAAGATAACCAGCTTTATGTGACAGAGATCCGGAGTGACAATATCAGCGTGGTTAAGGATCCAAATACAGGAAAAAGCTATTTTCAAGTCCTTGGCGGGTATGGAAATAAATGGTATTCGGTTCCGTGCGGTTGGCTGCTGGGTTATGAAGACGGTGGATGGAAGATCCTTGACTTTTGGAACGAGGGCGAAAGGGCACTGAAACAGAAATTGACCGATACCCTGTGGCAGCGGATGGTATCCATGGTGCTGAATCTGGCACCCTCTGATCGGGACGATTGGCTGGCCTACTGGAGCGGAGATAATCAGGTGGAGATGATCCTTGGCAATTTCGATGAAGAGTATCACGATGTGTGGACGGAGGGGAAGGACAGTCCGTGGGGGCGTTCCTATCAGGTAAATGCAGCCTACGACCGGGATAAGGCCTACAATACCGGCTGGTACTGGATAGATCATTACCATGATCTCAGTCTGGCAGAACTCTGTGAGAATGCAGACAATTATCTGGCCTACAGTTACAGTCATCATGGAGCTTATTACTATTCCGAGGATCTGTTTGCCAAGCACCGCAGCGAAGGTCTTCTGATGGTCACCGGATCCCTGAAGCGGGAGATTTATCCTGCCGGAGAGATCTTCTTAAATCAACGGGAAATCGAGGGTGAATATACCGATCTGTGGAATGCGGTGATGGGGGCAGTCAGTGAGCTTTATCTGGAGGAACTGGGCGGTATTCCTGAGCGGATGGCCGGAGAGGCGTATCTGATGAACTTTGATCCGGAGACGCTGACAGCTGAGTTCTGGATCTGTCTGGATGGACAGAGAACCCTGTACATGACGGCAAATTATACGGTGGAAAGCTGTGGATGGACGTTGCAGTATGAGGGGGATAAGTCTTATTTTGACTCCGGATATGTGTACGGATTTGATGAAACCTACGTATTCTCCGGCGGCTGGAATGAGGAGAACATTCATGAGTCCGCATGGCTTGGCCTGGAGTTTGATCTGACCACGGAGCGATTGGCCGAGTAACTCCTTGCGAAAGAAAATAAAGTGTGCTATACTACCGT
>JAFOFP010000144.1 GCA_017387285.1 Lachnospiraceae bacterium | reverse complement strand
CTCGCATTACCATTTGTCCTAATGACACACTTTATTTATTATACTTGCTTATATTGTTTTTGCCAATATCCTTTTTTCGACGAAATCAAAATGAAAATATTTCTTTTTCTATCCATTTTTCCCAAAAATCATTGTAAAAACATCCTGCGAGGCAAATTTTTACATTCGCTTCACAGGATGTTTTCTGCAGGGCACTAAATCATTTTATCTCTTTGTCAACAGCAGGAGACTTACTCCTTCACATAATCCTTGCGATATCCCAGCGTCACCTGAATCTGCATCTCCCGGAACGTTCCGTCCACCCGTCTCTGCACCGTCAGATTCACCGTGGTTCCGCCTTTATAATAGTCGAGGGCATCGAGCAGATCCTCTCTGGTGGCAATGCTAATATCCTCCAGCTTTATGATGATATCGCCGGGGAGCAGACCGCTGTTCACTGCGGGACCATTCTCAATCACCGTAGTAACGTATGCTCCGTTTGGCATCCCGTAGGCGCTGCCGGAGGAAGTCTGTAAACCGACACCGATATAGCCCTTCTCATCCTTGCCGACCTTGATCAACGTCTCTCTGGTCATCAGATCATCGATGATCTCTCTCACCAGACTGATAGGGATGGCAAAACCCATTCCCTCCACGTTGGTGTCCGAATATTTGGCTGAATTGATGCCAATGACCTCTCCGTTCATATTGAGCAGGGCACCTCCGCTGTTTCCGGGGTTGATGGCTGCATCGGTCTGTATCAGTGTCAGCACTTTATTCTCAATCTTCACTTCCCGATTGACTGCACTGACGTAGCCCACTGTCAGCACCTGTCCGTAACCTAATGCATTTCCAATCGCAACAACCTTATGACCTACCTCGACCTCTTTTTCAGAGCCAAGAGAGGCAATGGTAATGGCCGCTTTGGTCTCCGCTTTCATATCCTTAAGCATGACAGCAACCACCGCCAGATCATTGTCAGGCGCCGTTCCCTTGGTATATGCCTGTACAGTCTCTCCGTCCACAAAGGTAACCGTCAGACTGTTAGCTCCCTCGATGACGTGGTAATTAGTCACGATCAGCAATTCGGTCTCATTCTTACCGATGACAATACCGCTGCCGCTGCCCTTCACCTCATCCTCATAGCTGTAAAAGCCAAAATTGTAATTGTATGTGGCTGTGTTCGTGATCGCTACCACCGAGGGCAGTGCCAGCTTATACACCGTCTGTACATCGGTATCATTCTCACTGATACCGCTGTTGATGGTCGTACCGCCGGAAATATTATTTTCCACCCGCTGGGTAATCTCTTCCACCTTATCCGCAGCCTCAAGAACATGTTCAAACCTGTCGGCATAGCCGGTCAGATGCATGACACCGATGAATGCTCCCGCTGTGGCGCCGCCAAACAGAACTCCGCAAAGCACTACAGCCAGAATACGCGCTAACAGCTGTCTTCCACCCCTTCCCCGGTGTTTGGCTGCCCGTCTCTGCTGCCGCTCATTCTTTCTGGCCTCCTTGGCCGCACGGGTCAGCTCCTTGGCTGATGCTTCTGCATAGGCCCCCATGTGAGTATAGCCTTCATTGGAATTTGTATGATCCTGTTTTTCTTCCTTTGGCGGAATCACCGACTGCCAGCCATACTGTCCGTCCTGGACAATGGACTCACCCTGCGCTGCATGCTCCTTTGCTGCCGCAAAAGTAAGGTTGTCCTCTGCACCCGGCTGTCCGTTATCCGGGCGCTCATCGTTTATATGGTCAAAGTATCCATTTTCGTTCATCACCGTAACCCCCTTTGTATTTTCTGAAATAATTTTACCATTCAGTTGTGATAAATATGTGTCTCACCCATTAAGAAAGTTTAAATATCATAAAACTGCGGCAAACATCTCTGTCCTGCCGCAGCTTTTCTCTCGTCACCTGCTCTGCCTACACATCAGGCCTCATCAGTCGGCATAAATACCGCTTTCTCTTGAAATATACTCACTGAGCTCTATCACCTTATCCGAAGGAACATAAACATCATTTCCATACAGTACCCGGTGCAGCTCTTTAACATTGGTCAGCAGGTCCTTCGCAATAATACAATCCAGTGTTCCCATCATTGCTGCGCCTCTCTTGGAGGGGAATCCGGTGGACTCTGCCATGTAATACTTGGTGAGACCGGGGATCAGCGCAGAGATATCGCTCAACGTCATATCCGTCTGAACGTTGGGGAATACATTTTTGGATACCGCGATCAGTGTGGCCAGATTGGTCTTTTTTGCCTTCTCAAACAACTGTGCCACCACCTGACGCTGCATATCCGCACGGCCGTAATCCATACCAACCTGACGGATACGGCAAAGTGCAACTGCCTGAAGTCCGTTCAGGGTCTGATATCCGGGGCCCTTCACATAGGTCACCGGCAATCCGGTCGCCGCAGCCGTGGTCTCAATATAACTGTTCAGCCAGTAACCGCCGCCCTGAGCCTCGGGAATCTTTGCATAGAAGATTTCCTCCGGTACCTCAATATCCACGCCGCCCATCTCATCAATGGCCTTCGCAACGGCAAACCAGTTCACGGTCACATAGTGGTCGATCTGCAAGTCCAGATTGGTGTTCAATGCCTCAATGGCCCGCACGGGGCCTCCCCGGTTATAGGCTGCATTGATCTTTGAAAACTCACCGTCCTTGTTGGTCTGCAGGTAAGTATCACGGTAGACCGAAACCATGTTGATCTCACCGGAATTTTCATCCACGCTGACGATCAGAATAACATCACTGAGGCCGTCATTGAGGCTGGCCATATTTCGCTTGTCAATACCAAACACGGCAAAGGTAGTGTATCCCTCCATCTTTTCCAATGTTCCGAAAGGGATGTCGTTTACCTCTGCATCACCGTTGGCACCAAAGCTGATCTTTCCCTGCTCACCTTCGGTGCTGGGGGGCTGGATCTTGTTGAACTGGCTGACAATAAACAATCCAAGGCAAACCAAGGCCAGCAAAAGCACCTCGATCACGGCCACCATGATCATCTTGTTGCGGCGTTTCTTTCTGCGTGCGGCAGCCTTTTTCGCAGAGCTTCGCTTAGCAGAACTGCCTGTCTTCTTTCCGGATGCACTTTTTGCGGAAGAAGCACTCTTTGTACGCTTTGTGGTTTTTCTTCTGGGCACTTCCTCTTCCTCCACATCATCAAAGCGGTCATCGAACTCACTGTAGCTGTCATCCCACTGGTATTCGTCTTCCCACTTATAGTTTTCATCCTCTGAATATTTTTTACTCATGTTTTTCTCCTTCTTTTTTCATCAGTAGGCGTTTTTGTTGACAAAGCCCCTGAAAAAGGTCAGTATGATAATTTTGATATCCAGACTCAACGTCCAGTTTTCAATATAATAAAGGTCACACTCTATACGCTTAAGAATAGAGGTGTCTCCTCTATATCCGTTGATCTGTGCCCATCCCGTAATCCCGGGGCGAACCTGATGCTTGATCATATAACGCGGAATCTCTTCTTTAAATTTCTCCACGAACTGAGGTCTCTCAGGGCGAGGTCCCACCAGACTCATGTTTCCGATAAGAACATTCCACATCTGAGGCAGCTCGTCAATGCTGGTCTTTCGGATAAAACTGCCAAAGGGGGTAACTCTGGGGTCACCTTTCTTGGTCCATCCTCTTTTTTCATCTGCCTCGGTCTGCATGGCCATGGAGCGAAATTTATACATGGTAAAGGGACGATTATGCAGGCCGATCCGCTCCTGCTTAAACAAAACCGGGCCCGGAGAGGAAAGCTTTACCCCGATGGCGGTGATCAGCATGATCGGACTGAACAGTACAAGTGCCACGATGGCACCAAAAATATCGACAGCCCGCTTTACTGCCGCATTAAAGGAATCACTGAGCGGTACATATCGAATGTGGATCACGGGAAGTCCCAACAGATCCTCCGTATAAGGCCTTGTGGGGATAATCTTCGCATAATCCGGAATAAACTTGGTATGAACGCCGGATTTCTCGCACAGCACAACGATCTCCTCCAGCTTATCGTACTCTTTCAGACCCAGCGTGATGGCGATCTCGTCCAGATGGCTGACTTTCAGAATCTCCTCCAGATGGCCGATACCTCCCAGCACACGGACACCCTTATACTCGGTTCCTCTCTCGGCATAATCATCCAGAATACCGCGGATATTGTAACCCCAGATAGGGTTTTCCCGAACACGATCAATATAAGCCAACGCCGCACGGCTGTATCCGATCAGCAGAATACCTTTCTGGTTATAACCTTTTTTTCTGATCCGGTGCAGAAACAGTCTGAGTGACAGACGGAACCCGAAATCCAGCGTGATATTGATCCCAAAGAACAGGAGCACCAGCGGACGGGAAAAATGCATCAGGTCATCCTTACCCAAATACAGGTAGGCCATAAAGGACAACAGTGCCACCAGATTGGCCTGGACCAGCTCTCCCAGCTCATATCTGCGCCCCATGACCCGCTTGGGTGTATACAGCTGATTCATCCAATAAAGGATCAGACAGCCGGGCACCACCGCGACCAGATGCAGGAAATAAAACTCTGCACTGTACGCCGGGGTTCGGTCTCCCAGAATAAACACCAGCCAGTATGCCAACAAATAGGAGACCATCACGATCAGTCCATCGATCACGACGTGAAGCTGATTTAATCGCTTCTGATTATCTTCAATCATGTTTTAAGCCTTCTTTTCAAAAACTCAGCTGCGTAGATAAACGTATTGATCACCAGCAGCCACTCTATATACAAATAGTTCCACAAATATTTCCGGCGAAATGGTACTTTACGGCAATTTCTGCGCGTGGAAAAACCTTCCTTTAACCCGGCTTTGTACTCATCACCAAAGCCCATACGGACAAAAAAGCGAAGCTTAATGAGCCATCCCAAGGTCAGAGGAAGTATATTCAGCACCAAAAAGGGTAAAGGCATATTTTTGTAGTTCAGGTAAACACTGTTTCTGGCGGATAACTTAACCTTAAACGCATTGTACCGGGAGCCGCTGGTACCGCTGCCCACATGGTACACCTTTGCCTCCGGCTCATATCGATTTTGATAACCGTGGATCAGCGCCCGGTACCCCACATCGATATCCTCCAGATATGCAAAATGCAGCTCGTCAAACAGACCAATCTCATCGAATATGTCTCTGCGATAGATCGCCGCTCCGGCACAGGAGGAAAATATCCGTCCCGGGCGGGAATAGCTCTCTGCCGGCTGGCCAACTCCCCGCTGAAATGCCCATCCCAGCGCACAGTAGGAATCACCTGCATCATCCAACAGATGACGGTTGCATGCCTGGATCATCTTCGGACTGACTGAGAAGATCCTCCTGTCAGCCTCAATGGCCGCCACCAGTCTCTCCACATAATCCGGAAAAGGGATCGTATCATTGTTCAGCAGAATCACATACTCGCTGCGGCTCTGCCGTATGCCCTCATTGACGGCACGGCTGAAGCCATAATTTTTCTCAAAGGAGATAACCCTCACACCGGGGAACCACGCATCCAACCCTTCGACGCTGCCGTCTGTGGAACCATTGTCCACCACCAGCACCTCAAAATCACGGACCGTCTGTGCCGCCAGCGCCGTCAGACAATCCTCCATAAATGCTTTCCCGTTGTAATTGGGGATCACAATCGTTGTTTTCATGAAAACTCTCCCTTTACGGTATTCTACCCCAAAAAAGCGATAACGTCAACTTTTTCGCTCAAATGTCATACTTTCTTAAAAGATTTGTCACATTTAAAGGCCAAAAAATCGAATAGAAACCTTTAACATGCCGTCGAGCAGCCAATTACAGAGGCCACCGATGGGCAACAAATCAATATTCAATACATTTTCCAACATGATCAAACCAATCAATACATAGGTTCCGTACCGTTCATAGCGCATATATCCGAAATAATACCGCTCCGGAAGCACCGCTCCAAGTACCTTGGATCCGTCCAGCGGCGGAATGGGGATCAGATTAAATACGCCCAATCCAAGATTGACGGAAATGATGTTCAGCAAAATATAATATACCGCCTCGACCATTCTCCCGGTCCCCAGAAAAAACCAATGTTTCCACAGCAGGGTGTAGATCAGGCAGGCCAGAAAAGCCAGCAAAAAGTTGGTGATAGGGCCTGCTAATGCCACCAGCACCATCCCACGCTTTCCGTTCCGATATCTTCGCGGATCAACCTGTACCGGCTTTGCCCAGCCGATCTTAAACACAGCAAGACAGAGTACCCCCATAGGGTCAATATGATGCAGCGGGTTCAGTGACAATCGTCCCTGCCTCCGGGGCGTATCGTCTCCCAGCCAAACGGACATCAATCCATGGGCGCATTCATGAAGAATGATGGCCAGCAGTACCGCCGGTAATGTATAGATTAGGTCAAAAAACTGTTCCTGATAATTCATCGATTTGCTCAACCTCTTTTGCCACGTTTACGAGCCTTCTGTTCCTGACCGGCAACCGCTTCAACGGACTCCTTCACCGCCTGCTCAGTCTGCTCAGACTTCTCCTTCGCATCTTTAAGCATGGCTGTATCTGTCCTCCACACACTGAACACCAGCCCAAACTCAATATACAAAAAGATCGCGGAGGTTCCGCCGGAGGAGAAAAACGGCATACTCACACCGGTATTGGGGATCAGATTGAGGGTTACTGCCACATTGAGCAAAACCTGCAGCGCAATATGAACCATCACCCCGGTGACCAGCAATCGGCCAAACTTGTCCTGTGCGCGAACTGCGATGGCAAACACCTGATACAGCAAATAACCAAACAGCAGCAAGATCACTCCGGCGCCCAGAACACCAAGCTCCTCAAGGACAATGGCAAAAATCATGTCGTTCTGTGCCTCGGGAATGCTGCCCAGCTTCTGAAGGCTGTTTCCCAGGCCGACACCGGTCAGTCCGCCCCGTCCCACCGCATAAAGGCTCTGTACGGTCTGATAGCTGATGGAACTGATATACTCCGGATTAAATGGATCCAGCCATGCCACGATACGACGATCCCGGTAGGGAAGGGCTGCCACCTCCGCTCCTGTGGGCATGTCCATGGCGATCCCCATGACATAATAGATCACAAACCCTACACCCAATATTCCCGCCAGCACAAAAATCCATGTCTTACGGCTGGCCACATAGCTGACCAGCATGGTCATTCCCAAAATGATAATGGCGGTGGAAAGGTTCGAGGAAATATCATAAATCAGGTAGGCCACGGCGCCGCCCAAAATCCAAACGGGAAGCACACCCAATGAATGATTCATGGCCTTGCCCATAATGCAGATAAACCATGCAAAGAACACCACAAGCGCCAATTTTACCGCATCGGCCACCTGAAAACTGAGGGGTCCGATCGCCAGCCATCTGGTCGCCTCGTCACGGGTGATTCCGTGGACAAACCCATCATCGATGGTCAACAGCAAAAT
>JAFOFP010000143.1 GCA_017387285.1 Lachnospiraceae bacterium | reverse complement strand
GAGAAGCAGAACAAAAAGAGAGCAAAACAGGGACTTCCCCCTATCAGTGCAGATGCTTCTGTCCGTACTTCTCAGAGAGCAAGAGAGATCCTTGAGAAGAAGCAGGCGTTTGAGCGTGAGCGTGAAGAGAAGCTGAGAGAACTGAAGGAACAGGGAAAGATGCCCGAAACCAATCTGGAAAAGGTTAAGAGCGGAAGTATTGCAGCTAAGGCCTTAAGTGTAAAGGCTTACAACGAGCGCAATATGAAGAAATAAGGAGAGGCTGTATGAACGAGTTTACACAGTATTCTGCTAAAACTGTCGATGACGCGATTACCAAAGCCTTAATCGATCTCGGCATCACCAGTGCAGATCTGGAATATGAAGTAGTAGAAAAAGGAAGTACCGGTATTCTCGGTATTTTCAATGCAAAGCCTGCAATCATCAAGGCGAGAAAGAAATATGTTCAGACTCCCGAAGGACAGGCTGTTGAATTTTTGAATGATATGTTTGCTTCTATGAATATGGAAGTAAAGGTAGAGGCTGTTGTAGAGGAAAATGAGGGGGAAAAGACCATCACCATCGACCTTTCCGGCAGCGAGATGGGTGTTCTGATCGGTAAGAGAGGACAGACTCTTGATTCCATTCAGTATCTGGTAAGCCTTGTGGTAAACAAGGACAACGAGGATTATATCCGCGTTAAGGTAGATACTGAGAATTACCGCGCAAGAAGAAAGGCTACTCTGGAGAAGCTGGCAAAGAATATCGCAGCTAAGGTTAAGAGAACCAGAAAGTCTGTAGCACTTGAGCCCATGAATCCCTATGAGAGACGCATTATTCACTCTGCTCTGCAGGGAGATCGTTATGTGACCACTAAGAGTGAGGGTGAGGAGCCTAATCGTCGCGTAGTTATCTCCATGAAGAGAGAAAAAAGAGAGCGTTACAACAGAGAAAGATAATTAATTGAGGGTATGAAAATTTGGATGCTTGTCACACCAAGTTGTTCATACCCTTTTTTTCTCTAAAATCAGCAAGAAAAATTGCTAAAACGGCAATGATGTGTTAAACTGTTAGACAAATGATCAATTTGGAGTAAACAATGAAAACAGATACCATAGCAGCGATTTCTACTCCTTTAAGCAGTTCCGGTATAGGGATTGTCAGACTCAGCGGCGATGAGGCCATATCCATTGCAGATAAGATTTTTCGAAAGGCCGGAGGAGGCCTTCTTTGTGATGCGCCGACCCATACGATTCATTATGGCCGGATCTGGGATAAAGAGGGTATGGTAGATGAAGTTCTTGTTATGTTGATGAGAGCACCCAGAAGTTTTACCACAGAGGATACAGTAGAAATAAACTGTCATGGCGGCGTGTATGTGATGAAACGTGTATTGCAGGCTGCACTGGAAAATGGAGCTGTACACGCAGGACCCGGAGAATATACAAAGCGTGCTTTTTTGAATGGAAGGATCGATCTCTCCCAGGCAGAGGCTGTGATGGATCTGATTCAATCACAGAATCAATATGCCATGGAAGCATCTCTGGCACAGTTAGGTGGAGAGGTATCTCAGCATATCCGTCAGCTTCGGGAGAAAATATTGTTTGAAATAGCCTATATCGAATCTGCTTTGGATGATCCTGAACATATTTCATTGGAAGGATATTCGGACTCCCTATATAATAAGGTAGAAACACTTCTTATTGACTGTCAGAAATTGATTGGAAGTTTTAAAAACGGGCGGATTATCCGGGAAGGAATCAATACAGTTATTTTGGGAAAACCCAATGCAGGAAAATCCTCCGTTATGAATCGTATTTTGGGTGAGGAGCGCGCAATCGTCACGGATATTGCCGGAACCACCAGAGATACATTGGAGGAGCCGGTAAATTTAGGTGGTTTTAGTCTCAATATGATCGATACGGCAGGCATTCATGAAACGGAAGATAAAGTAGAAAAGATCGGTATTGAGAGAGCGTTATCCAGCGCAGAGAAAGCTGATTTGATTTTATATATTATTGATGGTACTTGTGGTGTGTCACCGGAGGATATTCAGCTGCTTGATCGTCTTAGAACGAAGAAAACGATTATTCTTTGGAATAAGACAGATCAGACCGGTGAGGAACCGGGCAAACAGGATCAGTTGGACAAACTTATCTCCTCTTCTGCTTGCGAGAAAATGATTCCTTTTTCCGCATTAACCGGAGAAGGTTTAACAGAACTGATTGATTTAATCCGTCAAATGTTTTATGATGGTAGCATCAATGTAAATCATCAGCTTTATATTACCAATGAACGCCATGCAGATGCCCTCAAAGAGGCGGAATCTTCCTTAAAGTTAGTGATGCGAAGTATTGAAGATCAGATGCCGGAGGATTTTTATTCGATCGATTTGATGAATGCCTACGCATGTTTAGGATCGATCATCGGAGAATCGGTTGAGGATGATCTGGTAAATGAGATTTTCTCTAAGTTCTGTATGGGTAAATAATTTGTTTTCGGGATAAATGCCTGTAAAATGGATAGAGACAAAGAGCTAATTTATATCAGAATGAGTTGAACGATATGACAGAAAAAATGATGGAAAATATAGATATCGCAGTGATCGGAGCCGGACATGCCGGCTGTGAAGCTGCTTTGGCTTGTGCAAGACTTGGATTTAAGACAGTTGTTTTCACCGTAAGTGTAGACAGCATTGCATTGATGCCTTGTAATCCCAATATTGGAGGAAGCTCCAAGGGACATTTGGTCAGAGAATTGGATGCTCTGGGCGGAGAGATGGGAAAGGTCATTGATAAGACTTATATTCAGTCAAAGATGCTCAACCAATCCAAGGGACCTGCGGTACATTCTCTTCGTGCGCAGGCTGATAAGGCCGAGTACACTCGCGAGATGCGAAGGGTTCTGGAAAATCAGGAGAATCTGACGATAAAGCAGGCTGAGATCTGTGAATTGATAGCTGAAAATATGGTCAGTGACATTGATGGTCAGACAAAAACGAAAATAATCGGGGTAAAGACCCACACAGGAAGGACATATGGCTGTAAGGCAGTGGTGCTTTGTACAGGAACCTATTTGAGAGCCAGATGTCTGTGTGGAGAGACGATTACTTATACCGGTCCCAATGGACTTCAGTCGGCGGATAAGCTGACTGACTCGTTAAAGTCATTGGGGGTGGAAATGCTTCGTTTTAAGACGGGAACACCGGCCAGAATCGATAAGAGAAGTATAGATTTTTCAAAAATGGAGGAGCAAAAGGGTGATGAAAAGGTGGTACCCTTCTCTTTCACTACAGATCCTTTAGATATTCAGCGAGATCAGGTGTCCTGCTGGCTTACTTACACCAATGAGGAAACCCATCAAATCATTCGGGATAATCTGCACCGGTCTCCTCTTTACGCCGGCGTGATAGAGGGAACAGGACCCAGATATTGTCCTTCTATCGAGGATAAGGTGGTTAAATTTTCAGATAAGGATCGACATCAGGTATTTATCGAACCTGAAGGAGAACACACCAATGAGATGTACATCGGCGGAATGTCCAGTTCTCTTCCGGAGGAAGTACAGTATGCCATGTATCGCTCTGTCCCCGGTCTGGAAAATGCTCAAATTGTCCGCAATGCCTACGCCATTGAGTATGATTGTATCAATCCGATCCAGTTAAAATCATCTTTGGAGTTTAAGCGGATTGAGGGACTGTTCAGTGGAGGTCAGTTTAACGGAAGTTCCGGATATGAGGAAGCCGCTGCTCAGGGTCTGGTAGCCGGTATCAATGCAGCGAGAAAAATTCAAGAAAAAGAGCCGTTGATTTTGGATCGTTCTCAGGCATATATCGGTGTATTGATCGATGATCTGGTTACCAAGGAAAATCATGAGCCTTATCGTATGATGACTTCCCGGGCAGAATATCGATTACTGCTGCGTCAGGATAATGCTGACGTACGCCTCTCTCCCATCGGTCATGAGATCGGACTGATCAGTGAGGAGCGGTATCAGCATGTGCTGGAAAAAGTCAAAATGGTTGAGGAAGAAGTTCAGCGGTTGGAAAAGACAACTGTCGGTGCCAACGCAAAAACGCAGGAATTTCTTCAGTGTCACGGCAGCACAGAGTTAAAAAGTGGTATCAATCTTGCAGAATTGATCAAACGTCCGGAACTCGACTATGATATGACGGCAGAATTGGATGTCAAGCGTCCTGTTTTGTCCGATGAGGTGAAGGAGCAGGTAAATATTCACTTGAAATACGACGGATATATCAAACGTCAGCTTCAGCAGGTGAAACAGTTTAAAAAACTGGAGGGAAAACGTATCCCCGAGGATATAGACTATAGTCAGATCAATAGCCTTCGCAAAGAAGCTGTGCAGAAACTGACTTTATATCAGCCTTTATCCATTGGACAGGCATCCCGCATTTCAGGTGTATCTCCGGCGGATATATCCGTTTTGCTGGTATATCTAGAGCAAAAAAAGGCGGAGAAACATATTGATTGATGATACAAATATGTTTTAAAGAAATATTGGTAAAAAGTTAAAGGATAGATGGACCCTTTACCAATGGGTCTTCCGGTC